>CAISKJ010000226.1 GCA_903885885.1 uncultured delta proteobacterium | reverse complement strand
GTGGGCTGCAACCTCTGCGCGCTCGTGTGCCCCGTCGAGGGCTGCATCACGATGGTCGAGCAGCCGCACCCGGCGGGCGTCGACACGTGGAATGATTGCATCGCCACGGGCCGCGACAAGGTGCCCGGCGGCATCTACGACGGCGCGCCGGGCTCGCACTCGCCGGCGTGAAGGCCCGTCACACGTCGCCCGCGTCGTGGTCACGTGTGACGCGCGCGCACAGGCCACCGCAGTGGCCGCCTCCTCACAATTACCACTACATACAAGGCATCTGGCGTGGCGCCCCGAGACGCCGCGCGTGACGCCGCGTCACGACATCGGCGGCCACGCGCATGGCATGCGCCGTGAAGAATGGACGCTCGTGGAGACGATGAACATGCGCAATTCGATCGGGGCATTGGCGTTCGCGGCGGTGGCGGCGGTGGGCTGTGGCAAGAGCTTTCCCGAGCATCGGGGCCTCGAGGGCAACGCGATGTTCGGCGCCACGCGCAGCCGCGGGTGCGTGCCCGCGATCAACCTCTTCGGGGCGACGCGCGCGGCGGGGTGCGCGCTCGATCGGCCCTTTGCGACGGGCGTTCGCGAGACCATCGCCGTGGTGGTCGACGGCGACGGCGAGGGCGACGCGCTCAGGTTTCGCACCCTCGACGGGAGCCTCCTGCGCGTCGACAGCGTGTCGCGGGACACCACCTCGCGCAGCGACGCGCGCTACGACGTCGAGGTGACCGCGCAGGCGCCGGGCATCACCGAGCTGCGGGCCGAGCGCGCCGACGGGAGCCTCGTAGACCGCGTTCGCGTCGAGGTGGCCAACGCCGCGCGCATCACGCTCGCGGCCGACACCGACGTCGAGGTGCCCGGCGTGCTCAGCGCCGACGGGGGCGAGTTTCGGCTCCGCGTCGCGCAGCGCGCGTCGATCACGGCGGTGGGCGTCGACGCGCGGGGCCGGGGCATGTTCAGCAACGACGCGGTGTACTGGAGCGTGCCGGACACGCGCGTGGTGTCGTTGAGCTGGGGCTTCCTCGAGGGCGCCATGATTCAAGACGACCGGGTGTACGTGACGGGCGAGAGCGCCGGCCGCGTGACGATGCGCGCGACGGTGAACGGCGTGGGGCGCGACGTCGACTCCGTCGTGGCGCCGTAGTCGCGGGGGCGCGTGGGCACTTCCACGGAGGCGCGAACGGTGGTACCTCCGCCCACCGCCATGGAAACCGTTCTTCACTGGATCAACAACGCCCCGTCGGCCTCGACGGGTGAGCGTACGGGCGACGTCTTCAACCCCGCCACCGGCGAGGTGCAGCGCAAGGTGGTGTACTCGACGCCCGCCGAGGTCGACGCCGCGGTGAAGGCCGCGAGCGACGCCGCGGAGTCGTGGCGCACCAGCTCCATCGCGAAGCGCACGCGCGTGCTCTTCGCGTACCGCGAGCTCGTCGAGCGCCACCGCGACGACCTCGCGCGCATGCTCACGCTCGAGCACGGCAAGGTGTTCTCCGACGCGCAGGGCGAGGTGCAGCGCGGCCTCGAGGTGGTCGAGTTCGCGTGCGGCCTCGCCGACCTCACAAAGGGCACCTTCTCCGAGAACGTGTCGACCGAGGTCGACTCGTACGCGATCCGTCAGCCCGTGGGCGTGGTGGCGGGCATCACCCCGTTCAACTTCCCCGCGATGGTGCCGATGTGGATGTATCCCATCGCGATCGCGTGCGGAAACACCTTCGTGCTCAAGCCCTCGGAGCGCGACCCGTCGGTCACCAACTTCTGCGCCGAGCTCCTGAAGCAGGCGGGTCTGCCCGACGGCGTGTTCAACGTGGTGCACGGCGACAAGGTGGCCGTCGACCGGCTCCTCGAGCACCCCGACGTGGGAGCCGTGAGCTTCGTGGGGAGCACCCCCATCGCGCGGTACATCTACGAAACGGGCACGCGCCACGGCAAGCGCGTGCAGGCCCTCGGCGGCGCGAAGAACCACATGGTGGTGCTCCCCGACGCCGACATGGACCTCGCCGCCGACGCCGCCGTCGGGGCCGCGTACGGCTCCGCGGGCGAGCGCTGCATGGCCATCTCGGTGCTCGTCACGGTGGGCGACGCGGCCGACAAGCTGCTCCCGAAGATTCGCGAGCGCATCGCGGCGCTCAAGGTCGGCAACGGCCTCGACCCGGCGTCGCAGATGGGCCCGGTGATCACGCAGCAGCACCTCGAGAAGGTGCGCGGCTACGTCGATCAGGGCGTGCGCGAGGGGGCAGAGCTCCTCGTCGACGGGCGCACCCTCAAGGTGCCCGGCCATGAGAAGGGCTTCTTCATCGGCCCCACCCTCTTCGACCGCGTGTCGCCGAAGATGGACATCTACCAGGAAGAGATCTTCGGCCCGGTGCTCTCGACCGTGCGCGTCGCCACCTATGACGACGCGGTGAAGCTCATTCACGCGCACCGCTACGCCAACGGCGTGGCTATTTTTACGAACGATGGCGGGGCCGCGCGCAAGTTCCAGAACGAGATTCAGGTCGGCATGGTGGGCGTCAACGTGCCCATCCCCGTGCCCATGGCCTACTACTCGTTCGGCGGGTGGAAGCAGTCGCTCTTCGGCGACCTGCACATCTATGGTCGCGACGGCGTTCAGTTCTACACGCGCAACAAGGTGGTCATCTCGCGGTGGCCTGATCCTCGCTTTCGCGGCGTAGACCTGGGCTTCCCGCAGAACCGCTGACGCCGTACGAGGGCTGCGCAGCGGTGGTTCCTGTTGACCCCGCTTCGGCGCGCGATCTAGCTTAGCGGCCTGCGCTTTCGCGTAGGGGTTCTCTTCGCCTCTCACTGGCCTCCCACCAAACCTTGAGACCGATGGCACTGGTGTCGTCCCGCACAGCCGCACGCATTCTTCGTGCGCTCCCGCGTGAGCGCATTACGCGCTTCGTAGGCCGCTTCGCCGAGCAGCCCGTGCCGCGCGCCGTGCTCGACCCCGTGCTGTCGGCCTACGTGCGCGCCTTCAAGGTCGACCTCGACGAGGCCGAGG
>CAISKJ010000225.1 GCA_903885885.1 uncultured delta proteobacterium | reverse complement strand
GCCGCGGGCGCGGGCGGCGCTACGGGCGCCGGGGGCGCGACGACGGGCGGGCGCGACGACGCGCAGGCCGCCATCGCGAGGCACAGGGCGATCGATCGGAGGCGCATGGCGCGCGAGGATGCACCAGAGTGGCGCCGCGTCGCTACGGCCGTCGCGCGTGGCGCACGAACGACGCGACGGCGCGGTCGATCTCGTCGTCGGTGACGTAGGGCGCGGGCCCGAGGCGCACGAGCGCGCCGCGGGCGTCGACGTACACCGCGTCGCCGCGCATCGCCTCGACGAGCTCGCTCACGTTGTCGACGCGCACCGACACGAAGCCGCCGCGGAGCGACGGGTCGCGGGGCGTCGCGGCGCTCCACCCGGCGCGCGCGAGGCCTTCGAAGATGCGCTCGGTCTGGCGCAGCGACACGTCGCGGAGCGCGGGCACGGTGAGCCCCTGCGCGTCGAAGAAGTGCACCACGGCGCGGGCGCGGTAGTGGCTCGCGGGGTCGTAGGTGGAGCCCGCGAAGCGGTCGGCGCCGTCGCTGCCGTACGACACGGGGGCGTCGGTGCGGCGGTCGCTCAGGTGCGCGAAATCGGCGAACCAGCCCGTGTACACCGGGCGCAGCGCGCACCCCGTAGGGACGCGCAGAAAGCACACGCCCTCGCCCCACTGGGCGTACTTGTACCCGCCGCCGGTGACGAAGGCCCCCGCGGTCTCCGCGGGGTCGATCGGCACCACGTTGAAGGCGTGGTAGGCGTCGAGGAGCACCGCGGCGCCCTTCGCGTGCGCGGCGTCGATGAGGCCGCGGGTGCCGTGCACGCGCTCCGACGTTTCGAAGAGCACGGTCGACGTGAGCACCGCCGCGGTGTCGCTGCGAATCGCGTCGGCGAGGCGCGCGGCGAGCGTGGTGGCCGGGTGCGGGTCGACGAAGGTGACGGCGACGCCCTCTTCGGCGAGGCGCCGGAGCTGCCGATGGATCGAGTGAAACTCGCCCGCGGTGGTCACCACGTGGCGCTTCGCGGCGAGCGGGAGCGCCGAGAGAAAGCGCGCCACGAGCTCGTGCGTGTTGCCCGCGAGGGCGACGTCGCGCGCGCTCCCGCCGACGCGTCGGGCGACGGCGTCGCGCACGGCGGCGGCGGCTTCGAAGGCGCGGCCCCACTTGTCGTCGATGTGCAGGGCGGCGTCGTCGAAGGAGGCCACGAGGCCGTCGCGCGCGGCGTCGGGCCAGGCCTGGTGCGAGTGGCCCGTGAGGAGCGCGCGGTCGCGCGAGAGAAAGCGGGTGTAGTGCGCGCGGAGGCCGTCGGGCGACGGCGCTTCGGGCAGGGTCACCAGTCGCCTCGGAACGAGAAACCCACGATGACCATGGGCATGTACTGCGAGATGGTGCCGGGGCTCTCGCCGCCGGTGCGATGCTCGCCGCCGGTGCGATACTGGTGGTGCAGCCACCACTGGGCGAGCACGAAGAGCGTCGGGGCGTTGAAGGCCGAGTGGCGCTGCTCGCGGAAGGTGTAGGTGACGATGGGCCCGAGGCGATGCGTGGTGGTGGTGCGCGACGCGTCGTCGGCGTCGGCCCCGAGGAGCGGCACCACGGCGGAGTAGCGCAGGCCGATGTTGGTGCCGAGGTCGGAGAGCGACGCGATCACGTCGAGGTCGTTGGCGAGCACCCAGCCGTCGAGGGGCGCGGCCACGTCGTAGAAGGGGTCGTAGTACACGCGGTCGCCCTGGTGCGCGGGGGCGAGCGACGAGGTGTCGTACACCGAGCGCACGGCGCGGAAGGTGTTGCGTACGGCGAGCGTCTGCCCGATGCGCGCCTGCAGCGTGCCCTGGAGCGAGAGCTGCCAGCCGCGCGCGGCCTGGGCGTTGTTGGGGTCGGGGGGGTTGTTGCCGCTCGCCACGAGCCCCGCGCCGATGCCCGAGTCGCGCACGTTGGGGTACGTCTGCAGGTTCTTGAAGGTGCCGAACCACTGCACGAGGGGCTCGTACACGACCTGGAGGTTGAGAATGGCGAGGGGCTGAATCTCGAGCGCGATGCCCGGCCGCACGAAGGCCGGCGAGGCCACCACCGAGGCCGCGAGGGCCACGTAGGTGTTGCGCAAGAGAACGCTGCGCCCGGGGTCGTTGAAGAGGCGCAGGCGGTAGCCCGCGCGGCCGTCGACGAAGAAGCCGAGGGGGTTCACGCGCAACGCCGCCGTCACCCGGTAGTAGGGCCCCGTGGTAATGAGGCCGAGGCGCGGGTTGAAGCGCTCTTGCGCCTGGGCCACACCCTGCCCCGCGACCATGGCCGCGACCCCGAACATCAACCCCGCCAGCGCCTGCCCACATGAACCCCGCATCGTAGCCTCCCAGTGACCGACACGCACCGTTGTGATGGTGATTCGTCGCGGGCGACGGGCCTTTGTGTCAAGCACGAAGCCCCGCGCTCCACATTTTCGGAGGCCCTCGACGGTGGCTCATTTGGCGGCGCATCGTGGTAGGAGCGACGCCGCCCATGACATCGCACGCCCCCCGCCACGCGCGCACCGGCGACGCGCGCGCCCGCGCCGCCGAGGTGCTCACCCGCGTCGAGGCCGACGGGGCTTTCGCCGCCGCCGTGCTCGACGCCGCCCTCGACCGCGGCGCCCCCCTCGACCCGCGCGACCGCGGCCTCGCCACCGAGCTCGTGTACGGCGTGCTGCGCACGGCGCCGGCGCTCGACGAGGCCCTCGGCCGCCACGCCCGCGACGGCGCGGCCTCCGTGGCGAAGCTCGACCCCTACACCCGCGCGGTGCTCCGCGTGGCCGCCTACCAGGTGCTGTGCCTGTCGCGCGTCCCCGTTCACGCCGCGGTGGGTGCCGCCGTCGAGGCCGTGAAGCGCTCGCGGAGCCCCAAGCTCGCGGGCTTCGCCAACGCGGTGCTGCGCAAGGTCGCGGGCGAGCGCCCCGCCGAGGTCCCCGACGACGCGCGCGTGACGCTCGCGCTGCGCTCGGTGCCCGCCGAGGTGCGCGCGCGCATCGCGGGCGTGCTGGGCGACGACGGGGCCG
>CAISKJ010000224.1 GCA_903885885.1 uncultured delta proteobacterium | reverse complement strand
GCCGCCCTTGGCGATGTCCTTGTACGAGATCGCCTTGATCTTGCCGCCCGAGCGGCGCGAGAGCACCGCCGAGATGGCCGCCGTGAGCGTCGTCTTGCCGTGGTCGATGTGACCGATCGTGCCGACGTTCATGTGCGGCTTGCTGCGCGTGAATTTCTCCTTACCCATTGTCCCAGTCTCCTCGTTCGAGTCTTTTGGTTCTTGCTTGAAGCTTGTCAGGCGCCGTCAGGCGATCACTTGCCGCGGCTCTTCGCCACGATCTCTTCCTGCACCGAGTTCGGCACCGGATCGTAGTGGGCGAACTGCATGGTCGACACCGCGCGGCCCTGCGTCTTCGAGCGCAGGTCGGTCACGTAGCCGAACATGTTGGCGAGGGGCACATAGGCCTCGATCACCTGCACACCCTTGCCGCGGGCGTTCATGCCGCGAACCTGGCCGCGGCGCGAGTTGAGGTCGCCGATGACCTCACCCATGAACTGGTCGGGCGTCACCACCTCGACGTTCATGATGGGCTCGAGCACCGTGACGCCCGAGCGCTTGGCGCCCTCTTGGAACGCCATGGAGCCGGCGATCTCGTACGCCTGCGCGCTCGAGTCGACATCGTGGTACGTGCCGTAGTGGAGGCGCGCCTTCACGTCGACGACGGGGTAACCCGCCACGACGCCGCGGCCGAGGGCCTCACGGATGCCCTTCTCCACCGCGGGGATGAACTCGCGGGGGATCACGCCGCCCTTGACGTCGTCGATGAACTCGAAGCCCTTGCCGCGCTCGTTGGGCTCGAGGTCGATGATCACGTGACCGTACTGGCCGCGGCCGCCGGTCTGCTTGATGTACTTCGCCTCGACGTCCTTGACGGCACGCTTGAGCGACTCGCGGTAGGCAACCTCGGGCTTGCCCGTGTTGGCCTCGACCTTGTGCTCGCGCTTGAGGCGGTCGACGATGATCTCGAGGTGGAGCTCGCCCATGCCGTGAATGAGCGTCTGGCCGCTCTCTTCATCGGTGTTCACGCGGAACGACGGGTCTTCCATCGCGAGCTTCTGGAGCCCGATGCCCATCTTGTCCTGGTCGGCCTTGGTCTTCGGCTCGATGGCGATGGAGATCACGGGATCCGGGAAGGTCATCTTCTCGAGAACGATGGGGTGCTTCTCTTCGCAGAGGGTGTCACCCGTACGCGTGTCGCGGAGGCCCACGACGGCGGCGATCATGCCCGCGCACACATCCGAGATGTCTTCGCGGTTGTTCGCGTGCATGAGGAGCAGGCGGCCCACGCGCTCGCTCTTGTCGCGCACCGAGTTGTACACCGACGAACCCGAGGTGAGGGTGCCGGAGTACACGCGCGCGAACGTGAGGTTGCCCACGAACTTGTCGCCCATGAGCTTGAACGCCAGCGCGCTGAAGGGCGCGTCGTCGGTCGCGGGGAACGACACTTCGACGTCGGCCTTGTGCGGGTGCTTGCCGATCTTGGTCGGAACGTCGACGGGCGCCGGGAGGTAGTTCACCACGGCGTCGAGGAGTTGCTGCACGCCCTTGTTCTTGAAGGCCGAGCCGCAGAGCACGGGCACGAGCTTGAACGAGATGGTGCCCTTGCGGAGCGCGCGGTGGATGTCGTCCTCGGTGATCGAGGCGACGTCGTCGTTGAGGAACTTCTCACCGACCACATCGTCGACGTCTGCCACGGCCTCGATGAGCGCGGCGCGGGCTTCGTCCGCGGCGTCCTTGAGGTCGGCGGGGATCTCCACCACGTCGTAGCGGCTGCCCTTCGAGGCCTCGTCGAAGATGATCGCCTTCATGCGAATGAGGTCGACCACGCCGCGGTGCTTGTCCTCTTCGCCGACGGGGAGCTGCACCGGCACGGGGTTCGTACCGAGGCGGTCGCGCATCGACTGGACGCACATCTGGAAGTCGGCGCCGATCTTGTCCATCTTGTTCATGAACGCGATGCGGGGCACCTTGTAGCGGTCGGCCTGGCGCCACACCGTCTCGCTCTGGGGCTCGACGCCGTTGCCGCCATCGAACACGCACACCGCGCCGTCGAGCACGCGGAGCGAGCGCTCCACCTCGATGGTGAAGTCCACGTGGCCGGGGGTGTCGATGATGTTCACACGGTGCTTCACGCCCTTCTGCGAGCCCGTCTCGGGCACCCAGAAGGCGGTCGTCGCGGCCGACGTGATCGTGATGCCGCGCTCCTGCTCCTGCTCCATCCAGTCCATCGTGGCGGCGCCCTCGTGGACCTCGCCGATGCGGTGGATCTTGCCGGTGTAATACAGCACACGCTCCGTGCAGGTCGTCTTGCCTGCATCGATGTGCGCCATGATGCCGATGTTGCGGTAGCGTTCGATCGGAAGGTCGCGAGGCACTGTCTTCTTCTCCGTCAGGCGCCGTGCGTTTCGGCGCGCGTTTGTGTCCGTACCCGTTGATGTCTTGAGGCGGTATCTCAGGTTTCGCGTGCGCAGAACAGACGAAACCCTCCCAGGCACCGATCCTCTCACCCTCGGAGAGAATCTTATCGGCCCGGGAGGGTCACGACCTGAGCTTCACGTGCTCGCGAGGCGAGAGACAATGTCTCTCGTGTCGCTTTAGAATCGATCCATCGTGGGATCGCGTGGCTCGGGTCGTCTTATGTCGTCGTGAGCATCGAAGCCCTGAGATACCTCTCGTCGTTCCGCGGTCGTCTACACTCGTTGAGCCGCGCGCGTGCGTGGCGGACGCGTGACAGCAGACCGAATGCCTACCAGCGGTAGTGGGCGAACGCCTTGTTGGCGTCGGCCATCTTGTGCGTGTCTTCCTTCTTCTTGACCGCGTTACCGCGGCCCTGCGAGGCCTCGACGAGTTCCATCGCCAGGCGCTCGGCCATGCTCTTCTCACCGCGCGAGCGGGAGTAGTTCACGAGCCAGCGCATCGCGAGGGACACGCGACGATCCTGACGAACCTCGACGGGCACCTGGTAGGTGGCGCCGCCGACGCGTCGAGACTTGACCTCGACCTTCGGCTTCACATTGTCGAGCGCCTTACGGAAGACCTCGAGCGGGTCCTCCTTCTGGCGGTTTTGAACGATGTCGAACGCCCCGTACACGATGCCTTCGGCGATCGACTTCTCGCCCGCCAGCATGATGGTGTTCGTGAGCTTGGCGACGAGACGGTCCTTGTACTTCGGATCCGCCGTCAGCTTGCGCTTGGGTACTTCTCCACGACGCGGCATTGGTCAGCCCTTCTTGCGCTTGACGCCATACTTGGAACGGCCCTGCGACCGCTCCTTCTTGTTGGTATTCGAGGGCCCCACCGCGCCCACGGCGTCGAGCGTGCCGCGGATGATGTGATACCGAACGCCGGGGAGGTCCTTCACGCGACCCCCGCGGATGAGCACCACGGAGTGCTCTTGAAGGTTGTGACCCTCGCCGGGGATGTACGCAGTGACTTCCATCCCGTTGGTAAGGCGGACGCGGGCGACCTTACGGAGAGCCGAGTTGGGCTTCTTGGGGGTCGTCGTATACACGCGCACGCAGACCCCACGCTTCTGGGGGCACGCGCGGAGTGCGGGGGAGGGCGTCTTCCACGGACTGGAGCGGCGGCCCTTCCGTACGAGCTGGTTGATCGTCGGCATCGCAGGACTCTTAACTACCGGTGAACGTTGCGGGACTCATCGCGAGACATGAAAGGGGGACCTCGCGAGGGCGGCGACTCTTACCGTCTCCTAGGAAACTGTCAAGAGCCCTTCGCGCGTTCGCGTCGAACGCACAAAAACCTCAGGGAATTACGGCTCCGGCATCGATCTGTTCGGGCTGGTTGGGGCGAATTTGATCCGCCGGGAGCGGCGTGATGGAGAAGTTCTGCGTCGTGGTGGCCCCCGCGGTGATGGTCACTGTCACATTCACGGGCGTGGCGCCGGGGAACCACGCATGCGCCACGTAGGTGCCCACGGGCACGCGCTCGATGCGAAAGTGCCCCGCGCGATCGGTCTGATCGTAGAAGCGGTTGGGCGTCACCACGATCGGCGTCTGCATCCAGTTGGGAAACGTGACCGAGTGGAGGATGTACCTCCCCGGCCGCTGGATGAACTTCTGCTGCTCCTCGTTGCGATTGAGCATCTGGGCGATCGTGGCGCCCAGTCCGTCGACCTTCGGCAGATGATGCTCGTCGGTCTCGGCGCGAAGAAAGAGCTCGTCGCCGAGTGTCATCGCGAGGATGCGCGGCTCGATGTGGCAGTCGTGAAAGACCGCGCTGCGGCGTCGCGGCGGCGTGGGCGTCCCATCGCGCGCGTCGACGGTCACCACGGCCTCGGCGAGAGCTCCGGGCGTGGTGTTGCCAAACACGTTGGCGTAGTAGCCCCGCGCGGCGTCGGCGCACCCGCGCCTGCGCGCCGTCTCGGCGTCGATCGCGATGGGGCGCGCAGGAGGGATCGGCGCCGTGAGCGACACCACGCCCTCGAGCGAGCCCGTTGCGACGGCTACCGCTGGCGCAGTGACCTCGCGCGGCGTGAGAGCTCCGGCGTCGGCGCGCGGCGTCGGCGCGGCAGCGTTCGTCGCGGGCTCTCGCACGCGCTCACATCCGGCGAGCACCAAGCACGTTGCCGCCGACACGACCTGAATTGCAAAGCGCTTCATGGGGATGCCAACAGGAACACGTCTCGTGCCACCGGGGGAAGCCCCTCGTTGGCGACCGACTTGTTGCGCTGGGGATGAGTGTGCGAGCGAGGCGAGGAAGGGACGGGGGCGATCAGGGAGCTGCGTTGCCACCCGCGGTGGCAGCTGAGGGCGCCGCCGCGGTGGCAGCGCCGACGGCCTCGCGGGCGAGGTCGAGCCAACGCTCAGGCATCACGCCCATCCACACGACGAACACGGCCGCCGTGAGAATGGCGACGGTGACGTAGCCCGAGCGCATCGGCGACGCGAGCGCTGCGCCGGGGGCCGGGTCGCGCATGTACATCTTCACGAGCACGCCGAGGTAGTAGTAGGCCGACACGGCGCTGTTCACGACGGCGATCAGCGCGAGGGCGGTGTAGCCCGCGTCGAGCGTCGCGCGGATGACGTAGAACTTCGCGAAGAAGCCCACCGTAGGCGGCACGCCCGTGAGCGACAGGAGGAACAGCGTCATCGCGAAGCCCGCCGCGGGGTGGCGGCGCGCGTAGCCCGCGAGGTCGTCGTACGAGACCGACTCGGCGCCGCGGCGGCCCGCGAGAATGAGCGCGCCGACCGCGCCCATGTTCGAGACGGTGTACGCGAGGAGGTAGAAGAGCACCGACGCGTAGGCCGTGGTGCCCGTGCCCTCGCGCGGCGCCGCGATCACGCCGAGGAGCACGTAGCCGGCGTGCGCGATCGAGCTGTACGCGAGCATGCGCTTCACGCTCGTTTGTGTGAGCGCGACGAGGTTGCCGACGGTCATCGTGGCGACCGCGACCCAAGCGAGCATCGCAGGCCAGCCGGCCGCCGAGCCCGCGCTCGCCGCGTCGCCGTACACCGCGAGCATCACGCGCGCGAAGGCCCCGAACGCAGCGGCCTTCACCACCGAGCTCATGTAGGCCATCGTCGACGTGGGCGCGCCCTCGTAGGCGTCGGGCGTCCACATGTGGAAGGGCACCGCGCCGACCTTGAAGGCCATCGCGATTACGATGAGGAGCATCGCGAGGATCGAGATGCGCGAGCGCGTCACGACCTGGATCGCCGCGGCCGCGTCGGCGGCGGCGTTGGCGGGCGCCGCGTGGAGCACCTCGGCGATGCCGGCGTAGTCGGTGTGGCCCGTGACCGCGTAGAGGAGCGCCGAGCCGAAGAGCATGAGCGCAGCGGCGAAGGAGCCGAGGAGGAAGTACTTGAGCGAAGCCTCGGCGGAGCGCGGCGAGCCGCGGCGGAAGCCCGTCATCGCGTACACGCCGAGCGACATCGTCTCGAGCCCGAGGAAGAGCATGAGCATGTCGCTGGCGCTCACGAGGAGCATGGCCCCCGCGGTCGAGAACGCGATGAGGGGGTAGTACTCGCCGCGGTCGAGCTTGTGCTCTGCGAGGTATCCGCCCGCGAGGAGCGAGGCGATGCCGCCGCCGAGGGCGATGGTCGCGTCGAGGAAGAGCGACGTCTTGTCGATCGCCAGGAAGCCGTGGAGGGCCGAGGTGTCGGAGGGCACGCCGCGCTGCCACAGCGCGAGCGCCATGGCGGCCGCGGTGAAGTGCAGGAGCGCCGTCGGCATCGCGAGGCCGCCGTCTTCCTTCTGGAAGGCGTCGAGCATCATCAGCACGAGCGCGCCGACGGTCGGGATGAGAATCGGGGAGAGCAGCAGGACCAGGTTCACGGCTCAGTCTCCCAGCGCGACGAGGGTGTTGGCGCCGCGGGTGGTGGTCGGGGTGCGCATCGCCGTCGGGTGCCCCGCGGTCGGCGGCGTGTCGTGCTCGGGCGGTTGGATCGCCGCCGCGTCGAGGAGGTACGGGACCTCTTCGCCGCGACGCGTGCCGAGCGCCTCACGCTTGCTGTTGTAGACCGACAGGAAGGCCCGCACGGTGGGGTCGACGCGGTCGCGGAAGTACATGGGGAAGAGGCCCATCGCGAAGATCATCGCGACGAGCGGGCCGACCGCGCGCCACTCGCGCTTGTTGAGGTCTTGCAGGTGCGCGTTGCGCGGGTTGGTGCTCGGGCCGAAGAAGACCTTCTGCACGACGTCGAGCATGTACACCGCGCCGAGGATCACGCCCGACACCGCGAGGAGCGCGAAGAGCGGACCGATCTGCGAGTTGACGCACTGGCGATCGGCGCCGAGCCCCGAGCAGTGATGCGACCAGTTGAGCAGATCGGACGAGAAGCTCCCGGTGATGACGAGGAACTCGCCGATGAAGCCGTTGGTGCCCGGCAGGCCGATGGAGCTCATGGTCACGATGACGAAGATCGTCGCGTACCAGGGCATCACCTTGGCGAGGCCGCCGAACTCGGCGACGTCGCGCGTGTGGCGACGGTCGTAGATCACGCCCACGAGGAGGAAGAGCGCACCGGTCGAGATGCCGTGGTTCACCATCTGGAGGATGGCGCCTGAGACGCCCGCTTCGGTGCGCGACACGAGGCCGAGCATCACGAAGCCGAGGTGGCTCACCGACGAGTACGCGATGAGCTTCTTGAAGTCGTACTGACGCCACGCGGCGAGCGCGCCGAAGATGATGCCGAGGCACGAGAGCAGCGCGATGGTCGGCCCGATCCAGTGCGACGCGAGGGGGAAGAGCCCCATGCCGAAGCGCAGGAAGCCGTAGGTGCCGAGCTTCAGCATGATGGCGGCGAGGATCATCGAGCCGCCCGTGGGG
>CAISKJ010000223.1 GCA_903885885.1 uncultured delta proteobacterium | reverse complement strand
TCGAGGGGGTTCTTCACCGGGGCTCCGCCCTCGTCGTCTTCGCCCTCGCCTTCGCCGCCGTGCCCTGGGGCGCCTTCGGGGCGACCGTGCGGGCCGGCGCCGCCGTCGCTCGACGCGTCTTCGGCGTCGAACTTCGAGATGCCGTGCGAATAGAAATTGACGAGGTCCATCCGCGTGACGCCCTCTTTTTGAAGGAGGTAGAGCGCCTGCGACTCGTCTTCACGATAGAACGAGATGATCACCGACCCGACGTCGATGGCCTTCTGCTCTGCCGAGATGGCGTGCATGGCCGCGCGCTGGAGCACGCGGGTCACCCCCAACGTCTGCTGCACCTCGAGGCGCTGCGCGGCGGGCACGCGCTCCTGCGTCTCGGCGAGCACGTCGCGCAGGGCCTTCTCGAGGCGCTTCACGTCGGCGCCGCAGGAGCGCAGCGCCTTGCGCGTCCACTCGTCGCCGAGAAACGCGAGGAGCAGGTGCTCGAGGGTCACATACTCGTGGCGCAGCCCTTCGGCCTCGGACACCGCGCGGCGGAGGGCGGCCTGGAGTTCTTTGGTCACGGTCGGTTGCGATGCCATTCAGTCGTCCTCCGGTTCCATCGTGAGCAGGAGCGGAAACTCGTTCTCGCGCGCGAGCTCTTCGGTCTGGTGGATCTTGGTCTGCGCCACCTCGAAGGTGTACACGCCGGCCACGCCGACGCCCCGCTGGTGCACGTGCATCATGATCTGCACCGCGTCGGCCTCGCTCTTGCGAAAGATGGCCACCAGGATGCCGACCACGAACTCGCGCGTCGTGTAGTGATCGTTGTGCAGGAGCACCTTGAAGAGCCGGGGCTTCGCCAGCTTCTTCTCGTTCCTCGTCTCTACGATCGTGCCCGAATCGAAGTCTTCTCTCGGTCTGCCTGCCATGAAATCGCTCCCATTCTAACCACGCGCGGGCGGAGTCCAGAGCTTCATGCCTGCCTCTTCCGCGATGCCCGACAGCTCGCTCGCGAGGCTCTCGCGCTCGCTGTCGACATAGCGCTTGATGGCCCGCCCGAGGCCCGGGTGAAACACCCGATGCACCGACCGCGTGACCACCGGCACGAAGCCCCGCGAGAGCTTGTGCTCTCCCCCGGCGCCGCCCTCAAACACCTTCACCCCGCGACGGATGCACTCCTCGATGGAGTGGTAGTAACACACCGCGAAGTGCAGAAAGGGGTGCTCCTCGAAGCACCCCCAATAGCGGCCGTAGAGGTGCGTCGCCGATGCGACGTTGAACGCCCCGGCGATCACCTGTCCGTCGCGCGTCGCCTCGACCAGCTCGACGTGATCGCGAAAGGTCGTGAGCACCCGTTCGAAGAACGCGGGCGTGATGTAGCGCCGCCCCCACACGAACTTGTCGACCGTCGAGACATAGATCCGATGCACGAGCGCGGCGTCGTCGGGCGCGAGCTCGGCGCCGCGGCGCGTGCGAATCGTGATGCCCTGGTCGACGTGCGCGTCGGTCTCTTTGCGCAGGTTCTTTCGGCGCCGTGACGTGAAGCGCCCGAGGTAGTCGTCGTAGGCGCGATACCCGGGGTTTTCCCAGTGAAACTGGATGCCGTGGCGCACGCACGCGCCCTCTGCTTCGGCCGCGGCGGCCTCGTCGTCGGTGACGAAGAGCGCGTGCACCGAGGAGAGCCCCGCGGCCTCGGCCGCCTCGAAGGTGGCGCGAAAGAGGGCCCGCGTGAGGGCCTCGCGGTCTTCGCCGGGGCGCACCATCACCCTGCGGCCCGTGCAGGGCGTGAAGGGCACCGAGAGCGTGAGCTTGGGGTAGTAGCGAATGTTGTTCTGCACGGCGGCGTTGGCCCACGCGTGGTCGAACACGAACTCGCCCTGACTGTCGACGCGCGCGTACGCCGGCGCGAGCGCGAGGAGCTCGCCGCCGCGCCACAGGGCCATGTGCATGGGCGTCCACCCGCGTTGGGGCGTCGCGCAGCCGGTCTCTTCGAGGGCGAGCATCCACTCGCGTTCTTGAAAGGGCGTCCACGCGTCGTCGCGTAGCGCGTTCCATTGCGCCTCGGGGATGGAGGCGACGCCGTCGTGAATGCGGAAGGTGAGGTTGGGCACGGTCAAAGGGGTGGGAGTGTAACCACCGCCGCGCCGGTGCAAAGGGGGTGAACGATTCAACGCCGCAGCGCGAGCGCGCGCCACCAGTCGCGAAGAATGTGGGCCGTGGCCTGGAGCGCGGCCGCCGCGAGCATGGCAACGCCGAGCCACACGGCGTAGCCCCGCGCGGCCGACACGATGAGCGAGCCGCCGACCACCATGGCCGACACCGTGAGCCCGGTGTACACGCGGCGCCCGAGGCGGTCGGCCACGGGGGAGAGTTCGGGGTCGGACATTTTGAGCGTGAGGTGACCCTTGCGAAGGTCGTCGAGGATCTCGCTCACCTGCTCGGGCATCTGGCCCGCCATGCCGCTCAATCGCAGCGCCGCGCGGAGCACGTCGCTGGTGACCTTCTCGGGCGAGAAGCGCTGCGCGATGAGCTTGAGGAAGTACGGCCGCGCCTCCTGGAGCAGATCGAGGTCGGGGTGAATCTGCCGCCCGGTGCCCTCCATGGTCATGAGGGCGCGGCCCACCATGACGAAGTCGGGGGGCATGTCGATGCCGTGCTTCACCGCGCCCCAGATGAGGTCGCGCACGAGCATCGAGGCTTGAATCTCGCCGAGCTTGCGGCCCACGTACTTGCGCCCGAGCGTCTGCACGTCGTTGCGAAAGACTTTCATGTCGACCTTGCGGGTCGGTCGACCGAGCGCGTAGAGGGCGTCGGCCACGGCGTCGAAGTCTTCGCGCACGGCGGCCACCATGAGCTCGAGGGCCTTGTCGCGCAGCGGCCCCGAGAGATGCCCCACGAGCCCCAGGTCGAGGAGGCCCAGCACGGGCTCCTCGGAGGTGCCCATGACCATGATGTTTCCCGGGTGCGGGTCGGCGTGAAAGAAGCCGTCTTCGAAGATCATCTTGATGACGACCCCGACCGACATGGCCGCGATCTTCTTGCCGTCGAAGCCCGCGGCGAGCGCATCGTCGAGGTGCTTGCCGTGAAAGAACTCGAGCGTGAGCACGCGCTTGCCCGACATGCGCCGGTACACCTTCGGAAAGCGCACGCGCGTGTCGCCTTCGAAGTTCTTGGCGAAGCGCTCGGCGTGCTCGGCCTCTTGCATGAAGTCGAGCTCGGCCTGAATCGATCGGTCGAACTCCGCCACGAGGTCGACGGGCGAGTAGCGCCGCGACTCGGGGATCGCGCGCTCGAGCGCGCGGGCGAACCAGTAGAGAAGGTCGATGTCGCGCTCGACGGTGTCGCGGAGGCGCGGCCGCTGCACCTTGATGGCGACATCGACCACCTCGTCGCCCTCGCGCAGGCGGC
>CAISKJ010000222.1 GCA_903885885.1 uncultured delta proteobacterium | reverse complement strand
GTGCCTCCGCTGCTTCGCGCATCGCTTCAGAGACTGGGAAACGTCTGCCGCGCATCGTGACGGTCGGTTCCGTCGGGCTGCGTGGCGTGCTCACGCCCTCCCGCTCGTCGCGCGCCATGCCGAACGCGTGCGCAATGGGAAACAGCGCGGCGCGTTCAGCGCGGCCACCGTTCACAGGACCTGTGAACACGTTTACATGAAAAGTAAACGCTGACGGCTGCGACCTCGCACCGCCAGGCTGCGGCGGTGCGCAGCGTCACGCGTCACCGCGCGGGCCTACGGGCGCACGCCGCGCAGCGCGATGACGACGACCCTACACGCCCGCCCGTGACCGTCAGAAATCGTCGGAATTGCTCTGCCGTCTACACGGACCACGAAGCGGCGCTCGATCACGTCGATCTCTTCGCTGTCCTCGCTCTTGCCGACCCACTCTTCGAGGTGACCTCCGCAGGCGCGGCACATGCGGTCGGGTGCGTCGAGCTCGTGAGGCGTCTCGACCAGCGGGAGCTTGGGTTGCGCGCGCGGGCCGTGTCCCTTCTGGGCTTCGGGCTCCGAGGGCGTCTCACTCTTCGGCTCACCGCCATCGCGGCGCTCCGACGACTTGCCGAACAGCTTTCGGTTGCGCTGCGCGAGCTGCTCTTCGAGGAGCGCGAGGCGCTGCTGAAGATCCGCGGGCGCCTTGCCCTCGAGCTCGGCGACGCGCGCCTGGAGCGCGAGATTCTTCTCGATCAGTCGGCGGTTCTCCCGCTCGAGAAGCATGGCGGCGGAGCGAAGCGTCTCCGCGTCCTTCTCGCGTGTCAGGTCGACCACGCGCGGACAGGTAAGATCATCGCCGTGTCGTGTCGAGAGGCGACGAGAACTTTTGTGGCGACACCTTGAGGTCGCGTGACGGGTCGATCACTGCAGGGCTGAGCGCGATGCGCCCCACGTGCTCGCTGCCCTCGAAGAAGAGCGCGAGCTCGCTCGCGCTGAGCGTGAGCGGCGCCGCGCCGTCGTCTGCCCACACGTTGGCGAAGCGTCCCTTGTCGAGTCGCTTGGCGAGCACGCACACGCCCGTGCCGTCGAAGAAGAGCGCCTTGGCCCTGCGTCGATCGCGCCCGACAAAGAGGAACACGGCGCCCGAGAGCAGCGTACGCGGCATCGAGGTCGTGACGATCGCGCCGAGGGTGTCATAGCTCTTACGCATATCGACGGGTCTGCGATGGGCGTAGACCGGCACGGAGCGAGGCCACGCGATCACGAGGCGAGCCTCTTCCAGAGCGCGACGAGCGTGTCGAGGTCGAGGCCCTCGACGCGAAGGCCGCAGGGCCCGTGCAGCGTCATCGAGGAGGCCCCCTCGGCGACGAACTGCACGCGACGAAAGGGGCCCTCGTCGGTGGTAGCGGGATCCTGCGTGAGCGAGTGCGACCAGCGGTGAAGGGTGTTCGGCGGGACGCCGAGGGTCTGGGCGAGCTGCTCGTAGGTCGCGCCTGCTGGCGACGCGAGAGCACGTAACGCGCGACCTTTTCTCGAAGGGGACGCGGCCAGGAGCGGCCCGGTCCCTGGCGCCTCGTGGTGGCCAACAGCGCGCGCAGCTTCTGCCCCAGTGCATCGGTCATGGCGATCTCCTCTCGGAGACCGACATCGACACGCTATGAGGGATGCGTCACGACGGGGTTCGGCGAGGAGGTACAGAAGGTTCCAACGCTCGTGGAGCGGTGGCCGAGCGCGGAGATGATCGCCCAGGTTCGCCGCACGCGAGTCCACACCCGCGGCGAGGTCGAGATCGCGACGCACTGGTATGTAGGCAGCGTCGCGCCGAAGGTACGCGACGTGGCGCGTGCGATCCGGGCTCACTGGTCGGTCGAGAACGGCCTGCACTGGATCCTCGATGTGCAACTGCGTGAAGACGAGTGCCCGATTCGTCACGAGCAGGGAGCGGCCAACTTCGGATTGCTTCGACGGATCGCGATCATGCTGCTCAAACGCAACACGACGATCAAACGTGGTGTGAAGGGCAAGCAGAAGGCGGCGGGCTGGGACCACGATTTTCTGCTGCACACGCTCACGCGTGGACTGCCTGAAATTGAAGCGATTTAGATGCGCTCGCCCTGGATGCGAACCTGGGCCGGGGCGTTGTTGTTCGAAGTGACCTTGAAGCGGCCAAAGGCCCCGATCTGCCCCACAGTGGTGATGGTGAGTGGCTTCACCAGCGGGAGGTCGCTCCAGTTGACCGCGGCGCCCGTCGTCGCCGTGGCGACGTTGCCCCACTCGTTCGCGATCTGGCTCCCCGTGTTCGACGACTCGTAGGCCACCGTAACCTGCGTCGAGAGCGCCCCCACGGACTCCACGATGATCTGGACGATGAGCGCATCGGCGCTCCCGAGCACCGCCATCTGCTCCGGGCTCGTGTAGTACACCCCCGGACTCCCGCCGTCGCCGCTGATGCTCTGGTTGAACACTTCGATATTGAACAGTCGCGCCACGATGGTCTCCCCAACGCGTGGCCCCGACGAGCGTTCGTGCCCCCCGGCAACCTCGACTGGCTCGTACGGTGCTCCCATACCCGCACCCGTGTCAATGACTTTGATCCTATTTCCGAAAGACCGCTTAGCCCCTGTTGTTGCGCGGCGAGCGCCTTCGCATCACGCAGGCACACGCTGCGCGCCGCAACGCGGTCTCCGCCGCATCGCGCGCTCCCAGTCGCGCATGCGAGACGCACGCGCCTTGAATTCAGTCATTTCGCTCGCCCATGGGGCCCCCACCCCCGCTGCCGCGCGCCCCGCCCCCGCGGTGCGAGGGCAGGGCTGTGTCGGCTGTGGACGCAGGTGTCGGCGGTCGAGCTACGCGGCTGCCCTTGCGCCGCAAGGGCTTGCACTGAGGTCTCTGCGGATGCGCAATATGTCGATGATGATTCGACTCTGCGGCCTGCCCACCGGAGTCGAAGCCCGTGTCTTCGGTCTGCCCACCGGAGTCGAAGCCCGTGTCTGCGGCCTGCCCACCGGAGTCGAAGCCCGTGTCTGCGGCCTGCCCACCGGAGTCGAAGCCCTTGTCTTCGGCCTGCCCACCGGAGTCGAAGCCCTTGCAGCGCAAGGGCAGCCGCGCACCTCGACTGCCGACACCTGCGTCCACAGTCGACACAGCCCTGCCCTCGCACCGCGGGGGCGGGGCGCGCGGCAGCGGGGGTGGGGGGGGCGAAGCGCCTCCCTGCACACCTTGAACAACAGTGACCCATCGAACCTGATTTTGCGACGCTATAGATATTCGATGTATCCTAGCCGGGTGATCACACAAACGGCGATTCGACGCGCCCACCTAGGCATCGCGCTCACGGCGCTACTCGGTTGCAGTCGCGGCGACGCGAGCGGGGCCCGGGTGAGCTGCCACACGAGCCGCGACGGCATCACGTGCGCCGTGGCGCACAGCCAGGGCGTCTCCGCCAACGTGTGTTGGGACCTCATGGTGCTCTGCCGCAACCGCACGCGCGGCAGCGCCCACGCCTGCCAGGTGGTTTCCTTCGGGCGCCAGGCGTCGCGGATCGTTCCCATGAGCGCCGTGCAGATGCCCGACACCTGCGACGCGGTGCTCACCGTCGACGTCGAGCACGTGGTCGCGACGGAGTAGGCGCCCCCTACGGCGTTGCGGGGCGGCGCGCCGTGAGCACTGCCCACGCGTACTCGGCGAAGTCGCCGTCGCAGAAGTGACCGTCGCCCGGTCGCAGCTGAAGCGTCACGGGAAAGCCCTGCGCGCGCAGCGCCGCGTCGAGGGCGCACGCGTACTGCACCGACACGTCGGGGTCGTCGGTGCCGTGCGAGATCACCACGGGGAAGCGGCGCACCGCGGGCGACACCTCCATCGGCAGCGCGGGGCCGTCGCAGCCGCACCAGCCGGCCATGGAGGGGTACTGCGCGCAGCCCACCGCGCGGCCCGCGCGAAACCCGCAGCGCCCCGTGGAGGCGCAGCGCACGAGGCCGCCCGAATTGAAGGCCACGCCCGCGAGCCTGTCGCCGAGGCGCATGGCCACCACGAGCGCGAAGAACGCGCCGTTCGAGTGGCCCATCACGTACACGCGCGCAGGGTCTACGTGGTAGGCGCGCCGCGCCGCGGTGATCGTCGCGCGCACGAGCAGGAGGTCGGCGTTGCGATCGGGGTCGTGGTCGTCGGCGGTCTCCCACCAGCGCTCGTTGGATTGCTCCGCGTGGTCCCAGTCGGCGGCGGGCATCACGCGCGCGTCGGGGGCCGCCACGATGACGCCCTGCCCGTTGGCGAGGCCCAGCGCGCCGCACTCGTCGATCACGTCGCCGCCGTGGGCCCGCGTGCCGTGGAGCATCACCACCAGCGGCGGCTGCGCCGCGCGATGCTCGGGCACCACCAGCGCCACGCCGCGCTCGCGCCCGTCGAGCGTGAGGGTCACGTGCGTGCGCCCCGTGATCGCCGGAAACTCCCCCTCGTAGGCCACCGCGTCGAAGGGCACGACCGCCGCGGGCGCGGCGACGGCCACCGCGCGCTGCGTGGCGGCGCCCGGCGCGTGCGCGCTCGTGCACGCGGCGAGGCTCGCGAAGAGACCGACGAGAGACGCAGCGGCGCCGAGGCTTCGAACGCGCATCGGAGCGACGACTACGACACCCGCGGGGCCGCGCGCAATACGGGGAGTCTCACGACCGCGCGGTGAGGGCGCGCTCAGACCAGCGGCCGTCGTCGTCGCGCACGATCTGGAGCACCGAGGCGTTGGCCGGGTTGGGCTCGGTTTCGAACCACTCGGCGGGGAGGTTCATCCACGCCATGCGAAACGCGCGCTGCGTCACCCCGTGGAGAAACACCACGTGCGTGTCGTAGCGCGAGCGGTGCAGCTTGCCGAGAAAGAGCGTGATGCGCGCGGCCACGTCGGCGCGGCTCTCGCCGTCGGGGTAGCGAAAATAGAAGCGCCCGAGGGCGTCGGCCATGCGGGCGCGGCGGGCCCAGCGCGCGGGGTCGCGCGCGGCGATCTCGTCGTCGGTGAGGCTGTCCCAGTCGCCGAACTCCTGCTCGCGCAAGAGGAACGACTCGCGGCACCGCACGCGCCCCGCCCCGTGCCCGAAGGCGCGCCCGAGCACCAGCGCCTGCGTCTGACGGCAGCGGAGGTAGGGCGAGTACCAGCTGCACACGAGCGCCGGGTCGAGCCCGAGGGCGCCGAGGGCGTCGCCCGCGGCGAGGGCGTCGGGGTCGTCGAAGGGGCGCGTGAGGGCGATCGCGTGGTCGGGCGTGGTGCGATACACCGACGGGTCGTCGTTGGCCACGGAGCGCGCGTGGCGCACGAGAATCACCGTCTTGACGGTTTGGATCATGCGGGGGGCCCGATCGTACCGCAACGATGGGGGGCGTTGCGGGCGATGCGCGAAGAGGCGTGACGCGGAGCCCCGAAGGTCGGAAACTCCGCCCGGCTCGAGCGCGGCGGTGACCGAATGGTGGGTCACACGGCACGAGCGAGGACGCGATGAATCACCCGCCGGACACCGATCCCCCGCTGGAGCTCGACACCCTGCAGTCGCTCTTCGGCGACGACAACGACGCCATCCGCGAGATCCTCGAGACCTACGCCGAAGACCTCGTGGTGAACCTCACGGCCCTGCGCGCGGCCACCGGGAGCCGCGATCGCCGCGCGACCGCGCGCGTCGCCCACAGCATGAAGGGCGCCTCGGCCAACGTGGGCGCCGGGCCCATGCTCCGCCTCTGCGCCACCCTCGAAGCGTCGAGCCCCACGGCCCCGTGGGACGAGCTCGAGGCCCTCGCGCGCAACGTTCACGACGAAGCGGCGCGGGTGTCGGCCCATGTCCGCTCGGTGGTCGCCCGGCTCGCGTAGCGGGCCCTTTCCCTGTTGGCAACGAGGCCGACGGGCGGTAACACTCTCGCGCCGCGGGGGCGCCGCTACGCGCGCTCGCTCAACGACCACCCAGGTAGGAGATCCGTCGATGATGACCAGGCAAGTGATTCTCACGCTCGCGACCTGTGCCGCGCTGCCGCTCGGCTCGCTCGCGCTCGGCGGCTGCGGGTCGACCACGGTGCAGGCGCCGCCTGTCAACGTGACCGTCCCCCCCCCCCAGAACACCACCGTGGTGCAGCAGCAGCCCGTGGCGCAGCCCGTGATCCAGCAGCCCATGGTCGTGAGCGGCACGTGGGTCCCCTCGGGCGTGTACGACGAGGTCGGCAACAACATGGCGCTCCGCGCGCGCCAGTTCGCGCTCGGCTACGGCGTCGCGTCGGACCTCATCCGCGCCAACATCCGCCAGGGCATGGAGGGCGTCATGGTGCCCGGCCAGGTTCAGGCCGGCTACTGCTACCGCATCATCGCCGTGGGCGGCGCGGGCGTGCGCGACCTCGACCTCTTCCTCTACGACCCCACGGGCCGTCAGATCGACGCCGACCGCGCCCCCGACAACTACCCCGTCATCGGCCTGAGCCGCCCGCTGTGCATCCCCCCCGGGGTGCCCGCGCAGGCCGCGCAGCTCCGCATCCGCTCGTTCACGGGCTCGGGCGCCATCGGCGTGCAGATGTTCGCGCAGCCCTTCAACGGCCAGCAGGTCATGGCAGCGCCCATGGTCGGCGCGCCGGGCGTCGTCTACCGCTGATCGCACCGCGCCGTCGCCCCCGCGCAACGGCGCCCTACGCCTCTCCCGCTCACCACTCTACCTCGCACCGCACAACGTACCGCCCGCTTCGCGTGAGCGTCGTCGCGGCGGCGCGCGTGCGATATCCTCCGCGCCGATGGTGCTCCCCGGTGTGATCGACCCCGAGCGTTCGCGTCGCTCGCTAGGCCTGCTGCTCTACGTGGTCGGCATCCTCCTGGGGGCGTCGTTGTTCATGGCGGTGTTCCTCGTGCCGCCGCTCTTCGCGCCCGACCCGTTGTCGCGCTACGCGGCCATGGCGATGGCGGCGGCGCTCGCCTTCCCCGCGGTGGTCGTCTACATGACGGTGCCGCGCCTCCTCGACCGCTACGACCCCGAGCCCGCGTGGGCCCTCACGATGGTCTTCGTGTGGGGCGCCCTCGCGGCCTGCGGCGTGTCGGGCGTGGTGAACACCCTCGCGGCCACGGTGATGGGCGAGAACGCATCCGCGGTGCTCTCGGCCCCCGTCGTCGAGGAGTTCATGAAGGGCCTCGCCATCGCGGGGATGTTCTACTTCTGGCGCCGCGAGTTCGACGGCGTCGTCGACGGGATCATCTACGCCACCTTCGTCGCCCTCGGCTTCGCCGCCGTCGAAAACGTTGTGTACTACGCCCGCGCGGCGCGCCAGAGCGGCGACGCCCTCACGGGGCTGTTCATCCTCCGCGGCCTCGTCACGCCGTGGGCGCACCCGCTCTTCACCTCGATGACGGGCATCGGCTTCGGCGTCTCGCGCGAGAGCACGCGGCCCCTCCTGCGCTGGGGCGCGCCCCTCCTCGGCTACGCCGCCGCGGTGTTCCTCCACTTCGTGTGGAACGGCTCGTCGGTGTTCTCCACCGCCGTCAACGTGCCCCTCGTGGTCATCCTGCTGCCCTTGTGGTTCCTCTTCGTGGTGGCCTTCCTCGTCATGGTGGTGGTGCTCGTGCAGCGCCGCGGGCGCATCATCCGCCAGTACCTCGAAGACGAGCTCGTGCTCGGCACCATCACCCGCGAGGAGTTCGAGCTCACCACCTCGGCCTTCGGCATCTACCGCGCGCGCCGCGGCCCCTACGGCGCGGTGCGCCAGCAGCTCGTGCGGGCCACCGCGCGCCTCGCCCTCTCCAAGTGGCACGCGGGCCGCGCCATGAAGGGCGCCATGCGCACCGTGAGCTTCGACTTCATCGCCCCGCTGCGCGATCAAATCCGCGCGCTGCGGGCGCAGATTCCGGGCGCCCCGCAGCCCGCGCCGGGCATCGCCGGCATGCGCCTCCCGCACCCCTACGCGCAGCGACCGGGGCCGCGCTGAGCGCCCGGCACACGCGTCGCAACGCCCTACGCCCGATGAGTGACATGACCCCGACGATGCTCCGATGGGCGCTCCGCGCCGCGCTGACCGCCACCTGCGCCGCGGCCCTCACGGCCTGCCCCAGCCCCGCGCCCGAGGGCGACGACCTCTTCCGCATCGCCGTCAACGGCGTGCCCGGCGGCGCGCTGCTCTCGGTGTGGGGAGACCCTACCAACAAGGCCTTCCTCGCGGGCGGCTTCGTGGGCCTCGACCCCGCGCGCCTCGCGGGCACGGGCATGTCGGCGGGGCGCCTCGTCGAGTACGGCCCGGGGCGCTTCACCACGCGCTGCCGCACCGACGCGGCCCTGTGGTGGGTGCACGGCGTCACCGTCGACAGCACCACCCGCGAGGTGTGGGCCGCGGGCGACAACGGCACGGTGTTGCGATACCGCAACGGCAGCTGCGAGGTGCTCCCCCTCGGAATCACCTTCCCCGAAGGCCCCGCGACGCTGTGGGGCCTCTGGGCGCAGGCGCCCGACGACGTGTGGCTTGTGGGCGGCTCCGCCGCGCCCACGGGCCCCAAAGGGGTGCTCGTTCACTACAACGGAACGGCCTTCGAGCGCGTCACCAGCATCCCCGAGTTTGCCCGCGGCGAGAACCTCTACAAGATCACCCGCAGCGGCGATCGCTACCTCGTCGTCGGCTCCGGCGGCGTGATGCTCGTGGGCGGCGCGCAGGGCTTCTCGTCCGTCGAGTCGCCCATCGCCACGAGCGACAACCGGCTCTTCACCGCGTCGTGCGCGGGCGCCCTCTGCGTGGCCGTCGGCGGCGTCGCGACGGGCCTCGTGCTCACGGGCTCGAGGGGGCCCACGAGCCTGCGCGTCGAGAGCGGCCTCGGCCTCGGCGGCGGGCTCAACGGCGTGTGGGTGCGCGACCCGCTCAACGTCTTCGTGGTGGGCGCCGCGGGCTTCACCATGCACATGCGCCAGTCGAGCTTTGTGGGCTTCAGCGCCTACCAGGCCCCGATTCGCACGCAGGCGACGCTGCACGGCGTGGGCGGCAACCCCAACGGCAACGTGGTGCTCGCGGTGGGCGGCGAGCTCGACGAGCGCACCACCGCGCAGCGCGGCCTGGTGATGGTGCGCGGCGACGACGCCGAGGCCTTCACCTTCGACGGCCGCAGCTACAACGCCGCGGGCGCGCTGCGCCGCTCGCTCGGCGGCTCGGGGCAGTAGGTGCCG
>CAISKJ010000221.1 GCA_903885885.1 uncultured delta proteobacterium | reverse complement strand
GCACCACGCTGGCCCAGCTTCTCGCCGTGCGCGAGCGCCTGTCGGTCGGCGAGTCCCTCCTGGTCGCCCACGGCGTCGCGGAGGCGCTGATCCATGCCCACGAGCACGGCGTCGTCCACCGCGACCTGAAGCCCGAGAACATCTTCCTCGCGACGCCGCGCCGCGAGGGCATCGCCTTCACGGCGAAGATCCTCGACTTCGGCATCGCCAAGCTCGTGCGCCAGAACGGCGGCTCGAGCGGCACGCAGACGCAGGCCATCGGCTCGCCGCGGTGGATGTCGCCCGAGCAGGCCGACCGCGGCAACGCCCCCATCAGCCCCGCGACGGACGTGTGGGCGCTCGGCCTCATCGCGTTCAACCTCCTCACGGGCAAGGTGTTCTGGAAGACGGCGCACTCCGAGTCGCCGTCGGTCATCGCGCAGATGTGCGAGATCCTCATGGACCCGATCGCGCCCGCCTCGCAGCGCGCGGCCGAGTATGGCGTGGCCGAGCTCCTCCCAGCGGGCTTCGACGATTGGTTCGCCCACTGCGTCAACCGCGACACCACCGCGCGCTACGCCGACGCCGACGAGGCCCTCGCCGCGCTCGAGCCCCTCTTCGCCAACGCCGCGCCCGTGCTCGTCGCGCGCGTGTCTCGCACCTCGACCCCGGCGCGCGGCATCTCCACGCGCCCCGCGCCGGTCTCCATGGCCCCGTCGGGGTACACCCTCGACGTCCCCTCGGCCCACGAGCAGCACGAGCCCTTCTCCCTCGACGATACCGCCGCCGCGACGCCCTCGCCGATGCGCGCGCCCACGCCCGCGCCCGTCGTGCCCCTCTCCACCGCCCCCGTCGAGGCCCCGCCGCGACGCAAGCTCCTCCCCATCGCGCTCGCCGTGCTCGGCCCCGTCGGCATCGCGGTCGCCGTGGCGCTCGGGCTCCGTCAGCCGACCGACGTGGCCGACGTGCCCGCCCCGGCCGACGCCGCGGTGCAGGCGGCGCCCGACGTCGCCGCGGCCCCGCCGCAGACGCCCGATGTGGTCCCCGAGGCGAGGCCCGAGGCCGCCCCCGACGCGGCCGCAGCGTCGGCTACGCCCCTCCCGCTCCCCGTGCCCGTCGCGGTCGATGTGCCCCCCGCGGCCCACGTCGACGCGGGCGTCGGTCGCCACGGCGGTCGCGGCCCACGCGCCGTCGCCGAGGTCGACGCGGCGGCCCCCGAGCCCGCCTCGGCGGCGAGCGACAGCGTGGCGTACACCGCGCGTGTCAACGGCCTCCTCAACGCGCGCCGCGGTGAGTTCGGCCACTGCTACGAGCAGCACGGCGCGGCGGGCGGCGGCGGGAGCGTCACCATCACCCTGCACTTCTCCATTCGCCCCGACGGTACGCCCACCAGCGTCGGCGTGAGCGGTACGCCCGAGATGGGCGCGTGCATCGGCGACATCGTGCGCGGCATGAGCTTCGCCACGCCCGTCGCCTACGCGGGGCCCTTCTTCTGGCAGATGCGCATTCAGTCGTCGGCCACGGAGGCCCCGCCCGCCACGCCGGCTGCGCCCGAGGCGCCCGCGCCGTAGGCGCCTTCGCCGTAGAGCGACACGTCGTCGCGGTAGGCCCCGGGGCAGTAGCCGCGCGCCGCGCAGCCCTCGCACGCGGCCACGCGCCGGACGTACTCCGCGTCGTGCTGGTAGGGCTCGGCGGCGCGCGTGCGCAGATCGACGCTGCGGTCTTCGAGGTACGCGTCGACCACGCGCGAGGCGAGCTCGGGCGCGAGGCACGGCTGGAGGTTGCGAAACCCGACGGGCACTCCGAGCGCGTCGCCGACGCGGGCGAGGTCGCGCGCCACGCGGGCGCGCTCGTCGGGCGTGAGCAGCAGCTCGCGCGCGTGCGTGAGGGCGTCGCCGACGGGCTTCGCGAAGGCCAGCACCACGGGTGCGGGGTCGCGCCCCGCGTCGCGCGCGAGGTCGCGCAGGGCGCGCAGGTGGTCCTCGAGGGTCGCGACGTTCCAGCGCGTGACCACGGTGTACACGTAGGTGTTCGCGTCGTCGCGTGCGAGCGCGTTGGCGAGGCCGCGGCGCTGCTTCGCGAACTGCCCGTGCGAGCGCGAGAGCCGATCGAAGACGGCCTCGTCGGAGGTGTCCACCGACACGTGGAAGGTCTTCACGCCGCCCGTCACGAGGGCCTCGACGAAGCGCGGGTCGGCGAGCTTGAGGCCGTTGGTCATCACCGCGTTGCCGCGGGTGAAGCCCGCGTCGCGCAGCATCGCCAGCACGGTCTCGAGCTCGGGGTGAATCGTGGGCTCGCCGCCGATGAGAATGGCCCGCGCGCAGCCCGCGAGCACGCCGGCCTTCACCACGTCGACCAGCGAGCCGACGGGGGCGAAGCCCTCGGTGTCGCCGTGCGGCGGCACCGAGCAGTACACGCACGCCGCGTTGCAGGGGCGCCCGAGGTCGACGTAGAAGGCCGGCGTGATCCACGACGCGAGGGCTTGAAAAATAGGCTCGGCGCGCGCGGGCGGGGGCCGTCGTACGTCGTGCACGTCGCAGGTGCGGCGGCCCACGTAGGCGCGCTTCGAGGGCGCCACCACGGGGAGCGGGCGCCGCGCGGCGCCGGGCTTCGCGGCCATCCAACGGCCGAGGGCGCGGTACGTCTCGCGCGGATCGGGCCACGCGAGGTCGGGCATCGCGCGGTGGAGCGCGGAGGTGTCGAGCACCTCGTCGGCGCCCCCGTGCGGCGCCCGCCAGGCGCGGTCGGGGTGGCGGCCCAGCGGGGCGGAAACGCCCGCGCCGTCGAGCAGCGCGCGCACCGCGTCGGCGACCGCGAGGGGCTCGCGGGGCCCCACGTTGACGGCGCCCGCGGGCAGAATCGTAGGGTCGTCGACGAGCGCGCGGATCACGGCGGCCACGCCCTCGACGGGGGCCACGGTCTGCCGCTGTGCGCCGTCGCCCGCGAGCAGGGCCTTGCCCGTGGCG
>CAISKJ010000220.1 GCA_903885885.1 uncultured delta proteobacterium | reverse complement strand
GCAGGTCTATCACGGGAGCGCCTCGGGCCTGCCCGCGCTCCCCAGCGTCACCCGCAGCGTGTCGGGCAAGACCGACTTCGGCAAGTGCGTCGCGCTCGCGGGCGACCTCAACGGCGACGGCTTCGGCGACTTCGTCATCGGCGACGCACAGACGGGGGCGCGCGTGTTCCTCGGCGCCGCGACGCGCGACGCGATCACCGACGTGCCCGTCACGGCGTCGCCCGGGGTCTTCTCCGCCGCGCTCGCGCAGGGCGCCGACTACGACCGCGACGGGCTCCTCGACGTGCTCATCGGGGCGCCCGATTTCGGCGGCGGCAAGGGCCCGTGCAACGGCGCGGTCTACGTGTTCCGCGGCGCGCGCGGGGGCATCTCGGTCACCCCGTGGCTCACCCTCGACGCGCCCGAACCCATGCGCTGCGGCACGGCCTTCGGCGCGTCGATCGCGTGGAACATGCGCTGGCCCGCGGGCCTGTTCCTGGGCTAAGAGTCGCGCCCACCATGAGAACGCCGTTGATGGTGCTGTCGCTCCTGCTCGCGCGCGCAAGCTGCTCCGACCGCGCGCACCCGGTCACCACGGCGCCCGCGGGCGCCACGGGCGAGATCGAGGTGGTGGCCCCGCGCGACGGCGGCACGCGGCGCCCGCGCGAGATCGCCGCGCGGCACATCCTGGTGATGCACCGCGACTCGCACGACGCCCCCGAGACGGCGACGCGCACGCGGGCCGAGGCGCGTACGCGCGCCGAAGAGGCGCTGCGCCGGCTGCGCGCGGGCGAAGCCTTCGAAGACCTCGCGCGCGAGTACTCCGACGAGCCCGGCGCGGCAGAGCGCGGGGGCAGCCTCGGGCGCTTCGGCCGCGGTCGCATGGTGCGCGACTTCGAAGACGCCGCGTTCGCCCTCGAGCCCAACGAGATCTCCGAGGTAATCGAGACGCAGTTCGGCTTTCACGTGATCCAGCGCACGGAGTGAGATCATCCAAGCCGGCGCTTCACCCCGACGAAACCCCTGAACGGAGACATCTGCAATGGCGCTCAGCGTAGGCACCCAGGCCCCCGATTTCACCCTCCCCTCGAAGCCCGGCGAGACCGTGACGCTCTCGCAGTACCGCGGGAAGAACGTCGTGTTGCTCTTCTACCCCGCGGCCTTCACGGGCGTGTGCACCAAGGAGATGTGCACCGTGGCCGAAGACTTCGGGTCGTACCAGGCCCTCGACGCCGAGGTGCTCTCCATCAGCATCGACACGCCCTGGGTGGTCACCAAGTTCGCGGCCGAGTCGAAGGCCACCTTCCCCTTCCTCTCCGACTTCAACAAGACGGTCATCGAGGCCTACGACGTGCTCCGCCGCGACTTCGCCTTCGGCATGAAGGGCGTCGCCGAGCGCGCGGTCTTCGTGGTCAACCGCGAGGGCACCATCACCTACGCGTGGGTCGGTGAGAATCCCGGCGTGTTCCCCGACCTCGACGCCGTCAAGGCCGCCCTCCGCGGCTGAGTCCGTCGACGCGCCAAGCCACCGCCTCCCCTTCTGCCTCGGCGCCTCCCCCGCGCATGTCCGAATTCGCAGCTCGACCGTAGAAATCTTTCGGAGAAACAACGCCACCTCTCTTGGCAGCGCGCTCCCACATGTGGAACATGCCGCTACCACAACGGAGGTTTCGTGATGCGTCGCAGCACGTTCCCGATGATCGCAGTTGGAGTTCTCGCCGCGCAGGGGTGTGCCGACACCGACGACGACGGCGCGCGCGTCTCGCGCACGTCGGGCTTCTTCATGGTGCGCCGCGCGTCCGACCCGTGCTCCGCGGCGGCCCCGTCCGCGTGCGGCCGCTTCGTGGTGTCGGCGCTCAACCAGCGCACCACGCTGTGCGCCGACGGCAGCACCGCGCCCGCGTGCGCGGTCACGTCCATCGACCTCACCGCCACCGGCCTCCCGCCCGCGCAGGCCGACGCGCTCACGGCCTCGATCACGGCCTCGCTCGACGCGCCCACGGTCGTCCTCCACGGCCGCATGAGCACCGTCGCGGGCCACACGGTCTTCGTCGCGAGCGACGCGTGGCGCGCCCCGACCACCGCCCCCGTGCGCGGCACGTTTCACCTCGTGTCGACGCAGGGCTCCACCTGCGCGTACCTCCCCTGTGCGAGCGTCACGCAGGAGCGCGTCAACGCCCCCCTCGAGGCCGAGTCCATCACGGGCGTCGACCTCGGAGCGCTCTCCAACCTCGACGCCCGCGCGCGCGACAACGCCCTCGGCGACGCCGCGAGCGACGACGGCCTCCTCGTTGCGGGCACGCAGTCCTTCGACGCCGCCGGGCGCGTGCTGCGGGCCGAGCAGGTGTTCACCCGCGTGCGCCCCTCGGTGGCCCCGGGCCTGTGCGCGCAGGCCCTCCGCGCCTCCCTCGACGAGGCCAGCGCGCGCCTCGTGTACCCGTCGCAGTCCGACGCGCCCTTCCGCGCGCTCACGCCCGACGCGGTGGCCGCCATGCCCACCGCCGAAGACTTCGCCGACGCCGTGGGGATGACCGCGCGCCCCGCCGTGCGCGTCGAGCCCTTCGACGTCTTCATGCAACCGCTCACCGTCGATGCGAGCGCCGAAGCGCCGTCCGAGCAGCTCCGCGCGGCGCGCTTCCGCGGCCTCGAGCGCGTGCTCCGCGAGCACCTCTCGAACCTCACCGTGTACCGCGTGGGCACCGTCGACGTGCGCGTGTACGTGGTCGGCCTCACCGCGTGCGGCGAGCTCGCGGGCGTCGAGACCTCGGCCCTCGAACGCTGAGCGCCTCGACGCTCGGCGAAGCGCGCGGCGCGATCAGTCGCCGCGCGT
>CAISKJ010000219.1 GCA_903885885.1 uncultured delta proteobacterium | reverse complement strand
TCGCGCTCGTCAACGTCGCGCTCTGGATCCAGCGGCGGTACTTCGCCGACGAGCCCCTCGCGGTAGAGGCGCGCGCGCGATGACCGCACCGCGCGGCGTTCTGTTTCTGTGCGTGGCCAACTCGGCGCGCTCGCAAATGGCCGAGGGGCGCGCGCGCATGCTCCTCGGCGACCGGGCGCGCGTGCAGAGCGCCGGGAGCGCGCCCTCGCGCGTGAACCCCTACGCGGTCGCGGTGATGCGCGAGCTCGGCTACGACCTCACAACGCACCATTCGAAGTCGGTCGACACCGTCGACCCCGCGACGGTCGACACGGTGATCACCCTCTGCGCCGAAGAGGTGTGCCCGGTGTTTCTCGGCGCGGCCGAGCACCTCCACTGGCCCGTGCCAGACCCCGCCAGCGACGACCCGACGCTCACCCGCGACGCGCTCCTCACGCGCTTTCGCGCGGCGCGCGACGCCATTCGCGCCAGGCTCGCGGCGTGGGAGATCGCGTAGGGGCTACCGCGCGCAGCGGTCGGTCGGTGGTTTCGTCGGCCCCCACCCAGCCCTCCCCCACGCGTGGGTGGATGGTTCGGAAACGCCTTGTGGGAAGTCACTTCGCACCGCCGCGGGTTGAAAGCCCGCGGCAGTCGGAGGGCGTCGAGATCCCGCCTGAAGTCCGCAGCGGACTGACAATCGGGAGCCCGCTGCGGGCTTCGGTTGGGAATTCACGCTCTTCCGGCTGCCGCGGGTTTTCAACCCGCGGGAGCGAATGACGTGAGGGCGTACGCCCTCCGAGAGGCGACTCGGCTGTCGATTTCGCCGCCTATGGGGGCCCTGCGGTGGAGGCTGACGCACCCGGCGCGCAGCAGTCGTCGGGCGCGCTCCCCTGCTGGCGCGGCGTGCACGCGATCACGCGCCCTCGCGCGTCGCGCTCGAACGAGCAGCACAGCTCGAACATCTCGCGCAGCTGCGCGCGGCCCCGCTGCACGCGCGACTTCATCACCGTGACCGACACGCCCGCGCGCGCCGCGGCCTCGCGCTGCGAGAGCCCCTCGAGCTCGGTGAGCGTGAGGGCCTCGCGGTACGGCGACGGCAGCGCCGCTACGAAGGGCTCGACCAGCGTCGCGAGGTGCGCCTCGGTCTCGGTGAGCGCGCCGTCACCCTCCGCCTCGCTCGCCGCGAGCTCGGGCGCGTCGCGCGTCGCGAGGGGGCTGCGCGCGCGGCTGCGGGCGTGGTCGGCCACGGCGCTGCGCGCGACCTGGTACACCCACGGGCCGAAGCGGTCGTCGTCGTGGAGGGCGCCGAGGCCCCGCTGCACGCGCACGAAGACGTCTTGCAGCACGTCGTCGACGTCGCTCGCAGAGACGCGCCGCGCCACGAAGGGCGTGAGCTCGGCGCGCAGGGTGGACCAGCGGTCGCGCGCGGCGGCGTCGATCATGGGTCTATGGCCTCCGCGCCTCGATGGTGGCCGAGGCCACGTAGTCTTCGGCCCCGGTGCCCGGCGCCCAGCCCGCGATGATCTCGCGGCTCCCGGGCTTGGGCTCGACGCGCACGTCGACGAAGCCCGCGGCGGTGAGCATGGCGCGCACGTCGTCGACGAGGGCGGCGCCGCCCACGCAGCCCGCGTAGAGCTCGGCGGCCTTGCGCAACGGCGCGGGCAAGGGCTTGAGCGCCACCACGTCGGAGATGGCGAGGCGCCCGCCCGGACGCAGCACGCGCAGGGCCTCGCGAAACACCGCGGGCTTGTCGGGCGAGAGGTTGATCACGCAGTTGGAGAGAATCACGTCGACGCTCGCGTCTTCGACCGGGAGCAGCTCGATGTAGCCCTCGCGAAACTCCACGTTGGCGATGGCCATCTTTGCGGCGTTCTGGCGGGCGCGGGCGAGCATGTCGGGCGTCATGTCGACGCCGATGACCTTGCCCGCGGGGCCCACCGCGCGGGCGGCGAGAAAGCTGTCGAAGCCCGCTCCGCTGCCGAGGTCGAGCACGGTCTCGCCGGGCCGCAGCGCGGCGATCGCCTGCGGGTTGCCGCAGCCCAGGCCGAGGTTGGCGCCTTCGGGCACGGCGGAGAGTTCCTCTTCCGAGTAGCCGAGGGCGCGCGACGCGTCGGGCGTAGGGGGTGCGAGCAGGTCGTCGGAGGCTGCGCAGCACGACGGGGCGCAGCACGACGAGCCCTGCCGCGCGACGCGGGCGTAATGGTCGCGCACGACCTCGCGGAGGGCGCTGTTGAGTTCGGTGTCGCTCATAGGGGTGTTGATCTTCTCCTCGGAGGCTGCGCGATGCGAGCCCCACGATCGAGAAGACGGTGACCTGTCGCGACGGACGCAGGGATTCGTACGAAGACGCACACAACGCGCAGCGCGAGACAGCGCGCGATCGCCCCCGCGCGAGAGTACGCTCCACCCCACGCGCTCGCCCGCGACACCGATGGACCACGACCACGACCACGACCACGACCACGACCACGCGACGGAGCTTCGAACGAC
>CAISKJ010000218.1 GCA_903885885.1 uncultured delta proteobacterium | reverse complement strand
GGCCGCTGCGTGATCGCCGTCACCGCCGCCTCGCCCGACGGGTTCGACCCCGCGTGCGAGGCCGTCCCCTCGCCCCTGCCCCCCGACGCGATCTGGGTGTTGCTCCGCGGCGATGAGGTCGTCCTCACGCAGCGCGACGGCGGCCCCTGCGACCTCGTCGACGACCTCGACGCGCTCGGCCTCGCCCCCGCCCGCGTGCACGGCCTCGGCGCCCTCCACGGTCGCCGCGTGTGCCTCGGCGAGCTCGCGCCCGATGCGGTGCTGCCCGAGGGGTATCGCGCCGAGGGGCTGCGCGGCGCGTTCATGCTGCTGCGCGCGGCCGAACAGTCGATGGCCGCGTACGGCGCGCAGGTGCGCCACTGGGATCGCACCACGCGCTTCTGCGGCGAGTGCGGCGGCGCCACCGTGGCGTCGGCCGACCCCGCGCGGCGCGCGAAGCGATGCCCGGGCTGCGGGCACGAGTGGTTTCCGCGGGTGTCTCCGTGCGTGATCACGCTGGTGTACGACCGCGCGGGGCGCGTGCTGCTCACCCGTCAGGCGTCGTGGCCCGCGGGGCGCTACGGCCTCGTGGCGGGCTTCGTCGAGCCCGGCGAGACGCTCGAAGACTGCGTTCGCCGCGAGGCCTACGAAGAGACCGGCGTCACCCTCGCCGACGTGGCGTACGCGGGGAGCCAGCCGTGGCCCTTTCCCCATCAGCTCATGGTGGGCTTCACCGCGCGCCACGTGAGCGGCGACCCGTCACCCCGCGACGGCGAGCTCGAAGACGCGCGCTGGTTCGCCCCCGACGCGCTGCCCGTGCTCCCGCCGCGCTTCTCGATCGCGCGCCGCATGCTCGACGCCTTCTTCGCGCGCTGACGCGGCCTGCGGCGCAGCGGGCCAACGCCGCTGCGCCTACCGCACCGTCCACGTGCGCGCGGCCGTCGCGGGCGTGAACTCCACCTCGTAGAAGCCCGTCGCGCGCCCCGCCATCCACGGCTGATGCTCCGCGGGCGCCGTTGCGTTGTAGAAGCCGCCGCCCTGCACCGCGTGACCGGCCACGCGCACCCGCGCAGGCACCCCGAGCTGCGCCCGCGGGAGCCGCACCGACAGCGTGCGCGTAGCATCCGTGCCCACCCAGAAGTCGCGCCCCTCTTGCAGCCGCAGCGCGCGAACCCAACGCGTGCCGTCCCACCGAAAGAGGCCGTTGTAGGGGCCCGCGCCGTCGCCCGCGTCGCTGCGCCGTCGCATCAGGAGCGCCCACTGCGCCTCGAAGGGCACCGTCGGCGTCTGGTCGAGATAGGTCACACCAGCGCGCGGCGCGGCCGCACCGAAACGGTCTGTTCCGCTGCGCGTTTCGAAGTACAGCACGTAGGGGCGCGCGTCGTTCATCGCGAGGGTGCTCACGCGCACGGCGGCGTACACGAAGCCCTCGTCGACGCGCATCGCCACCGCGTCGGTGTCGCTCGACGGGGCGCCCACGGTGAGCCGTCCGTCGGCGCCGAACTCGTCGAGGTCGCCGCTGCCGTCGAGCGCCACCGCGTTGCCTGCGCCTACGCCGCCGTGCAGCGGGAGCACGCGCACCTCGGCGATGTTCACCCGGTTGAAGGCGCCGCCGCGGCCGCCGGTGCCGCCCGTGTACCGTTCGAAGTGCGCGAACGACGACATGTTGATCGCGCGCTCGTCGCCGTCGATCACGATGCGATAGGCGCGCGTCGGGTCGAGGCGCGCGCGCACGAACGACGAGCCGCGCCACGAGGCCCAGTCGCCGGCCTGCGGCATCATCACGTAGCCCGTCGCCACGTCGGTGCCCGCGGGGAGTTCCTGCACTCTCACGCGCTTCACGGCGCACGTGACACCCGTGGTGAAGCCGCCCGAGCCGTTGCCCGCGATCACCTGAATGAGATGGTCGCCCGCGGCGTCGGGGCGCACGTACGGAACGGTGAGCGAGTGCCCCTCGTCGCCCCAGTTCTCGTAGTGAAAGCGCCCGTGGTTGGTGCTCGCAGACCCGCCCGTGTGTTCGAAATCGTACGCGGCGATGGAGCGCACGAGGTGACCGTCGCGGCCCCACCAGCACGCGGGCTGCGAGCGCTGCGAGCGGTTGCCCGAGCCCGCGAAGTACGTCTCGACCACGTAGCACGACTCGGGCGCGGCGCCGTCGCGCAGGGTGGGGTCGACCCACGCCGTGGTGGTGCCCGCGAGGTCGCGGCCCACGAGCGCGCCCATGCGGTACACGTTGAAGCGCACATCGGCCGCGGGCTCACCGCCCGTGTCGAGCGCGAGGCGCACGCGGCCGCTCGCGGGGTCGACGTCGACGCGCGACACGTTGGGCGTGCGCGGACCGAAGAGCGCGCGCCAGTCGGTCGTGTCGGTCACATCACGGATGCGCGCCCCCATCTCGGGCGTGTCGACGAGCGTCACCTCGATGGCGCTGCGCGCGTCGAGCATCGCCGCGGTGATCGCCCCGTCGGGCACGTCGCGCCCGTTCACGCGCACCGCGCCCACGGCGTAGGCGCCCGTACGACCGTCGCCGCGCGGGGGCAGGTTGACCGTCACGGTGATGCGCTTCGCCCGCCACGCGAAGTCGTTGAGCACGATCGAGTCGGCGTTGGCGAACACCGTGTTGCGCAGCTCGCGGGTGATGTACGGCCGCACGCGCACGCCGTCGTTCGCAACCGCAATGCCGAACAGAACGTCGTGCACCATCGAGAGGTAGCCCGCGACGCTCCAGAGCTGGCGCTGCGAGTTCACCACGGGCCCGCCCGTCATGGGCTCGTCGACGCGCGGTGCCCCGGTGACGAACTCGAGGTTCTCCATGTTCGAGAGGTTGAGCGCCGCCGCGCGCATCATCGCGGTGACGCCGCGGTTCACCGCCGCGTCGTTGCGCACCTGCCGCGCCGCGCGGAGCCAGTACGCGGTGACGAAGGGCCACATCGCGCGGTTGTGATAGATCGCCGTGTTCTGCTGCTGCGGCCACAGCACCGGCGCGCCGCCGCGGCCCGCGTGCGGATACTGCGCCACGAGCGCGCTCGCCTGCGCGGCGTCGGCCACGCCGTGGAGCACCGCGAGCGAAGAGCCCAGGAGGTCCCACCGGCGCACCGGCGCGGGGTCGAGCCCCGTGGTGGTATAGGCCGCGAACTGCGTCGCGTCGGCGTCCCAGAAGCGCGCGCGAATGGCCGTGCGGAGCGCGTCGGCGAAGCCGCGGTAGCGCGTGGCCGCAGCGGTGTCGTTGCGCTCGGCGGCGAGGG
>CAISKJ010000217.1 GCA_903885885.1 uncultured delta proteobacterium | reverse complement strand
GCGGGCACCACGTGCACCTCGTAGGCGACCGGGAGCGTGCGAATCTGCTCCGACGACTGACCCTCGGGCACCACGGCCTCGACGTACGCGTTGGCGAACATCGGGAGGCTGCGCGCCATGAAGCGCAACGTCCCGGCGCCCCGCACGAGGTTGGCGAAGCGGAGGTAGCCGTACACGGTGCCCGAGGCGTCGAGGGGCGCGATGTCGAGCGCGCAGGGGCCCTGCGCGTCGCTCGCGTCGGCCCCGTCGGCCACGTCGTCGACGGTGCTGTCGGGGGCATCGACGACGGCGGCGTCGGGCGCGTCGGGGGCCTCGGCCTCGGCGGGCTGATCGACGGCGGCGTCGACGACCGCGGAGACGTCGGGCGTCTGCGCCGCGGTGCGCTCGCAGCCGAGCGAGGCGAGAACGGGCAGCATGAGGCAGAGTGACATTCGCATGGCGCGTTGAACCTTTAGAGAGACCGGAGATACTCCGCGAGGGCGTCGCGCTCGTCGTCGGAGAGCCGCGCCGTGACCCCATGGAGACCACCGACGTTGCGAGACGTCAACACGTCGCGCAGCGTGGCGGCGCTGCCGTCGTGGAGCCACGGGCCCGTGCGACCGACCCCGCGCAGCGAGGGCGTGTCGAAGCGGCAGGCGTCGCGCGCGTTGCGCTGCATGTCGGCGTGGGGCGCGTCGGGCCAGGGGCCGTCGGTGACGCACGTCCCTACATCGTGGAGGAGCACCGTCCCCGTGAGGGCGAGGGCGGGGTTGGCGTCGCCGGAGTCGGTGAGCCGCGGGCCGCGGTGGCAGCGCGCGCAGCCCACGTCGGCGCGCTCGAAGACCGCCCGCCCGCGGGCCGCGAGGGCCGGGTCGGTGCGCGGCGCGTGCAGCGGCGGGAGGGCCCGCTCGACGTACTGCACCAGGGCGTCGAAGTAGGGGCCGAAGAGGTCGTCGTCGGGGCGAATGGAGCCGCCCTGCTCGATGGCGATGGTGCGCCAGAAGTCGGCCACGGCGCGCCGCGTGGCCGTGCGCATGAGAAAGCCGTCGTAGCCCGCGCGCAGGTCGGGGATGTCGCGCGGCCCCGCGCTCATGCGCTGAACCACCGCGCCGGAGCCGCCGCCGAGGTGGCAGCTCTCGCACGAGAGCCAGTGGTTTACGGTGATGGGAAAGGCCTGGTAGCGGTCGTTGGCGTTGTGAAACATCCACTGACCCGCGCGCAGGTCGGCGGGCATGGGGTCGCGGGCGCGCGACGCGAAGGGCGCGCCGTCGTAGGTGACCTCGCCGCGGGGCCCCACCGCGAGGGGCACGAGCGTGCCCGCGTTGCGCGCGTTGATCCACGCGCGTGCGCCGTCGGGGCTCATCGCGATGCCGTCGTGGAGGGCGCCGGGGAGGTTCTCGACGAAGCCCTGCTCGACGCCCCGCGCGCAGTCGATCACCGTGAGGCTCTCGCTGTTAAGGTTGACCATGAGCGCGTAGGCGCCGTCGGGGGTGAAGGCCACCGCGCGGGGGCCCGACACGATGTGCTCGAGGGCGCCGTCGACGTCGGCGAGGCGCGAGTCGGTGGTGAGCGTGGGGCGCGCCGCGGGGCCGTCGGGCGCATCAACGTCGAGCGCGCTCACCGCGGGAAACACCGTGGATTCGAAGTTGAGCACGGGCTGCGCGTTCACGTCGCTGAAGAGGGTGTGGAGCACCCAGAGCTCGCGCGAGCCCGGTCGCACCGCGGCGTCGACGAGGGCCCGCGGGAGCCCGTGCGCGCGGATGGGGTGCCCCCGGAACGGCATCGGCGCGACGGCGCCGCGCGCGCGCACCGCGAGGGTGCCCGCGTCGAGGAGCGTGACGCCGCCGGTGAGCGGGTGCGTCACGAACACGCCGCCGCCGTCGTCGTGGAGGGCGAGCGCGCCCGTCTCGTGGGGGACGCTCACGCGACGCAGCACGCGCAGGCTCCCGGGGTCGACCGAGAGCACCGCGCGGTCGGGCGCGCACGCGACGAACACCTGCGCCTCGCCGGGACCCACGAGCACCGACGAGGGCTCGCTGCACACCGCCGCGCGCGCCACCACGGCGCGCGTGTCGAGGTCGAGCGCGATGACCTCTCCGGCGTTGCGCGCGACGACGTACGCCCGTCGCCGATGGGGCGCGACGGCGACCGCGACGG
>CAISKJ010000216.1 GCA_903885885.1 uncultured delta proteobacterium | reverse complement strand
GGGTGCCGTCGGAGGCGGTGCCATCGGGGGACGTGTCGGCGGACGCGTCGACCGCGCCGACGATGTTCGCGCTCGGCGCGCACGCGGCCAGCAGCGAGAGCGCGAGAAGCCCGACGTGCACGTGTCTCATCGCGTGTGCTCCAGTGGGTGCCGCGCCGCGCGCCACCGCGTCGCACACTAGATCATCGCGCCGCCCGCGTCGTGTGCTGCGATTGCACAGCGCGGCCTCGCTCACCCGAGATAGAGGCGCTGCCCGTACGCGCGCTGCAGGGCGCGCACGTCGGCCTCGTCGAGGCTCAGCATGGCGGACCCGCGGGGGCGCAGCGCGCGGTCGCCTCGGCCTCGGCGTGGGCGACGCGCGCGCCCTCGATGGCGTCGTCGACGAACGATCGCAGGGTGTACATCTCTTCGGCGCCGAGGCCCTGGCCGATGAAGGCCGCGCCGTAGGTGAACGCGATGAGCCCGAGCGCGGCGGGCGCGCCCGCGAGGGCCCACGGGGCCTCGCCCACGAGGTGCTGGCTCGCGCCGTACATGATCGCCGCGAGGGCGCCCATCGCGAGGATCCCGTACACGCCCATGAACAAGATCCACACGTTGGGCTCGGGGGCGAAGCGGCCCGTGAGGCGCCAGCGGCCGTCGTCGTCGCGCGACACCTCGACGCTGAGGTAGGGCGACCAGAAGTGGGCGTCGGCGCGGTGCGTGGTGAGCTCGGCCTGCGTGGTGAGCACCGAGCCGTCGACGGGCGCGCGCGACCCGTGCAACGCGCGGCGCAGGCTCGCCAGCACGGCGTCGCCGGGCACGTCGAGCTCGACCTCGAACCGGGGCCGCATCCGCGGACGCGTCGACTTCGCTCGAACCATCGCGGCGCTCCTCCGTGCGCGCGATCGCGCACCGCAGAGACGCTAACAGATCGCCGATTGTCTGTATGCTCGCGCCATCGACCCCGAAGGGAGCGCTCACGAGATCATGCAGGTTCGCTCTGGTTCGATGCTGTACGCCGCGCTCGTCGCGGTCGCCGCGGGCGCCACCGCGTGCGATGAGGTCACCGCCACGGCGACGCCCGACGTCACCGCGCCCGATGCCTCCGTTGACGTGACCGCGCCCACCGACGTGACCGCGCCCACCGACGTGACCGCGCCCACGGACATCACCGCGCCCACCGACGTGACCGACGCCTCGTCGGACGTCGTCGCGCCCTCCGACGCGCCCGACGTGCCTGCGCCCGATCCGCTCGCGCAGGCGCTCGCCACGGGCGTCGTCGGGGCCGCCACCGAGGCGATGCTCTGCCGCGACGCGCGCGACGCGCTGGCGTCGATTCGCACCCGTCGCCTCGCCCTGTGGAGCACGCTCTACGGCCTCGCGCCCGACGGCACCGCGCGCCCCGACGCGCTCACCGACCTGAGCTGGGACCCCTCGCACGACTCGATGTATTTCGACAGCCTCGACGAGGAGCGCAACATCCCCATTGTCGTGTCGAACGGCACGCTCAGCGGCGCCCCTGGCAACAGCGTGGTGCTCGGCCTCGCGGGCCAGCTCGGCGCGATGCGCTACGTGGCGCTGGGCACCAACGGGCCGAGCGACATGGGCAACACGGCCCCCGCGGCGGGGTCGCCCGAGGCGCGCACCGAGCAGCTCTTCGTCCGCGCGGTGCGCTGGCTCACGGGCAACACCGACGCGGGCGGCGCGGGGATGCGCGTGGTCACCGCGCACCTCGCCGACTCGTTCTACTTTCGCCACGACCGGGGCACGCGCGCGTTCTTCACGCGCAACCTCCCGGGCGCCACGCTCAACGCCGACGACACCTGCGAGAGCGCCAACCTCGCGGGCTGCCTCACAGGGGCGAACCTCCTCGTGATCGGTGCGGACACCGGCGCCGACGACACCCACCGCGTGCCCCTCGACGTGCCCGCCATCGACCGCGCGCTCGACATGGCGCAGGCCCGCGGCATCCCCGTGCTCTTCGTGCCCCACTACCGCGAAGAGACGGCCGTGAGCGCCCTGCTCCACCGTCGCTTTCGCGTCGCCGTGAACAACAACTACTGGCGTCAAGACCTGCTCGCGCGCTGGCCCTCGACCTCGCTCGCCACCGCGGCCACGGGCCTCGAGCGCCTGCAAACCATGGTGAGCACGGTGTGTGACGGCTCGCTCACCGCGGCCGACCTCGGCGCCTGCCCCGGCATGGCGACCACCCTGCGCAACTGCACCGCGACGGTCTATCGCACGCGCCTCCTCGACGGCCTCGACACGCTGCGCGCCGCCCTCGCGGGCCTCGACGGCAACGCCGAAGACCCCTTCAACGCCGAGGGCTACCACGCGCTGCGCGCGCTCATTCTGCTGGGCGACGTGTACCGCGCGGGCGCGGCGGGCACCGTGCCCGTGCGCTACCCCGTGGTGTACACCCGCACGCCCGCCGACCTCGCGCGCGCCGCGTACGCCGATTCGAGCGCCCACCTCGCGCACGGCACCAACCGCGCGCAGAGCGACCTCGGCACCTACGCGTGCCCGCGCGCCGCGGTGCTCACCGCGCGCTGCATGCCCTACGACCCGGCGGCGGTCCCCGTGGCC
>CAISKJ010000215.1 GCA_903885885.1 uncultured delta proteobacterium | reverse complement strand
CTGCGCTTCGCCGTGGTGTCGTGCAGCAGCTACGCGCACGGGTACTTTCAGGCCTACCGCATGGTCGCGCGGCAGCCCGACCTCGACGCGGTGATCCACCTCGGCGACTACATCTACGAGTATGCGAGCGGGCGCTACGGCAGCGTGCGACCGTACGACCCGCCCACCGAGATCATCACGCTCGAAGACTACCGCCGGCGGTACCGGCACTATCACCGCGACGCCGACCTGCGCGCGATGCACCGGCAGCACCCCATCATTCCGGTGTGGGACGACCACGAGTTCGCCGACAACGCGTACACCGGCGGCGCCGAGAACCACATGCCCATGACCGAGGGCGAGTGGGCCACGCGCAAGGCCGCCGCGCAGCGCGCGTGGTGGGAGTGGATGCCCGTGCGCGACACGATGGACGGGCACATCTGGCGCTCCCTCTCCTACGGCGACCTCGTCGACCTCGTGATGCTCGACACGCGCATGTGGGGCCGCGCACAGCAGGGCACCGTGGTCGACGGCGGCATCGACGACCCGCGCCGCGTCCTCAAGGGCATGGACCAGGAGCGCTGGTTCTTCGACACCGTGCGCAACTCGCGCGCCCGCTGGAAGCTCATCGGCCAGCAGGTGATGATGGCCCAGCTCGTTCAGTTCGTGAACACCGACCAGTGGGACGGCTACCCCGAGGCCCGCGCCCGCTTCTTCGGCCTCCTGCGCGAGATGGGCGTCGGCAACGTCGTGGTGCTCACCGGCGACATCCACACGTCGTGGGCCAACGACCTCGCCGAGACCCCGCGCAACGCCGCCGCCTACGACCCGGCCACCGGGCGCGGCTCCCTCGCCGTCGAGTTCGTGGTGCCCGGCATCTCGTCGCCGGGCTTCCCCGCCGTGCTCGCCAGCCTCGCCGACCAGGTGCGCGCCGAGGCCCCGCACATGAAGTACGTCGACCTCACGCACCGCGGCTTCGGCCTCCTCGACATCACCCCCGAGCGCGTGCAATGCGCGTGGCATCACCTCGACGACGTGATCCGCGTCGAGGCCCGCACCCGCTTCGCCGCGGCCTTCTCCGTGGCCAACGGCCGCCCGCACCTCACCCGCGACGACACCCCCATCGCGCCCCGCACCGACACCGCCGCGCTCGTGCCCTGACCGTTTGTGACAATCCCGTGACATCGGAGCGACACTCCGAGTTACAGGCTTTGTCTGAGTCCCTTGTCACGCTCGTGCCATTCACCCGGCACCGCGATGACACACTCCCTTCGCAGCGCCGTCACACTCTCGCTCACCCTCGCCGCGTCGAGCGCCCTCGCGCAGACGACCCCGGCCCCCGACACGGCCGCCACGCGCCCCGTCGAGGCCGCCCCCGCGGCGCCCGCAGCGCCCGTGGCCGCGCCCCCCACCGTGGCCGCGGAGTTCGGCCGCGGTGTGACCTTCCGCACGGCCGACGAGCGCTTCTCGCTCAACATCCGCGGGCGCATCCAGGCGCGCTTCACGCTCTCCGAGCAGCCCGTGTCGCCGCAGACGGAGTTCCAGATCCGGCGCATGCGCCTGGTGTTTCAGGGCAATTTTCTCGGGCCCTCGCTCACGTACAACGTCCAGCTCGCGTTCTCGAACCTCGACACCGAGTCCGACCTGCGCCTCCCCCTGCGCGACGCGTACTTCTCGTACGCCGGCCTGCGCGACCTCAACGTGCGCGCGGGGCAGATGAAGGTGCCCTTCGGGCGCCAGCGCGTGGTGTCGTCGTCGGCGCTCCAGTTCGCCGATCGGTCGCTCGCGGTGGGGGAGTTCAACCTCGACCGCGACGTGGGCGTGGTGCTCTTCTCGCGCGACCTCTTCGGGCTCGGCAAGCGCCTCACGTACCAGCTCGGCGTCTTCGGCGGCGACGGGCGCAACCGCCTCTCCGAAACCTTCGGGATGCTCTACGCCGCGCGGGTGCAGGTGCAGCCCTTCGGCGAGTTCGACGACCTCGTCGAGGCCGACGTGCAGCGCCTCGCGACCCCGCGCCTCGCGATCGGGGCCGCCGTGGCCTTCAACCACAACTCGCGGCGCGCGCGCAGCACCTTCGGCGACACGTTTCAGCAGGGCTTCGACTACACCCAGCTCGCCGCCGACCTGCAGTTCAAATGGGCCGGGCTCTCGCTCCAGGCCGAGTGGCTCTACCGCCGCGCCGACGTCGACGCGCATCAGACCGGCATGAACGCCATGGGCCCCGTCTTCGAGTACGCGCGCTCGGGCCACGGGTACTACCTCCAGGCGGGCTACCTCTTCACCCGGCACGCGGAGCTCTCGGCCCGCTGGGGCGAGGTCTTCGCCTTCGAGGGATCACCCACCCTGCACCGCGCCCGCGAGCTCGGCGGCGCCCTCAGCTATTACTTTCAACGCCACGATTTCAAGCTGCAGGCAGACTACTTCTACCTCACCGGCGAAGACTTCTCGGCGGGTCGGCACCAGATGCGCCTCCAGGCGCAGGTGTACTTCTGAGGGCGGTCTGAGGCTGCGGTCTGGCGTTCCCCCAGCGGGCGGATTGGGGTAGACAAGCGCATCATGATTCAGGGACAGCGTGTTCTTCTCACGGGCGGCGCGGGCTTCATCGGCACGGCGCTCGTACGTCGGCTCAGCGAGTCGAACGAGTGCGTCGTGTTCGACACCCTGCGCCGCAACGCGCTCGTGCCCGCGGGGCTCGACAAGCACCCCAACGTGACGCTCATTCAGGGCGACGTGCGCGACCGCGAGGCCCTCTCGAAGGCCATGGACGGCTGCGGGTACGTGGTGCACCTCGCCTCCATCGCGGGCGTCGACACGGTGCTCAAGAACCCCGTCCCCACGATGGAGATCGCCCTCGAGGGCACCATGAACGCCCTCCGCGCCGCGGCCGAGAAGGGCGCGGCCATCAAGCGCTTCGTCGATTTCTCCACGAGCGAGGTCTTCGGCCGCTACGCCTTCCGCGTGGGCGAAGGCGACGTCACCACCCTCGGCGCCGTCGGCGAGGCCCGGTGGACCTACGCCGTCAGCAAGCTCGCCACCGAGCACCTGTGCCACTGCTACCAGAAGCAGTTCGGCCTCCCCACGGTGAGCATCCGGCCCTTCAACATCTTCGGCCCGGGGCAGATCGGTGAGGGCGCCGTGCACGCCTTCGTGGTGCGCGCCCTCAAAGAAGAGCCCATCAGCATTCACAACGAGGGCGATCAGATTCGCTCGTGGTGTTACATCGACGACATCATCGAGGGCATTCTGCTCACCCTCGAGCGCGACGAGGCCATCGGGCAGAGCTTCAACATCGGCAACCCCCGCGCGACGGTCACCATCTATCAGCTCGCGCGCACCATCGCCCGCCTCGCCGACTCGCGCTCCGAGATCCGCTTCGTCGAGTGGCCCTTCGCCGACGTCGAGCTGCGCATCCCCGACATTCAAAAGGCCGAGAAGCTCCTGGGGTACCGCCCGCGCGTCGAGCTCGAAGACGGCCTCATGCGCACCATCGTGTGGTACCGCGAGAAGCTCGAGCGCGAGCGCCGCGACTCGGTGCCCGCCCCGCAGAAAGAGACGCCCCGGTCGTGAGCGCACGCTCGTTCGACCTCGACGTCATCCGTTCCGACGGGTGGTTCGAGCGCTTGGTCACCAGCGTGCCCGCGCTCGGCCGCCTGTGCGAGTCGCTCGGCGAGGCCCTCGTGGCGCTGTCGCTCGTGGCCGGCTTTCGCATCGTGTCCGCGGGGCTCGACCGCGCGTCCGGCGAGGTCACGACGCTCCAGTGGGTGCGCGACGCCGAAGGGTCCGAGGTCACCGACTCGGGGCCCCCCGACGCGCTGCGCTCCGAGGTGATGGCCGCCCTCCTCGGCGACGCCGACGAGGTCGTCGAGCTCAGCGACGAGCCCACCGACAACGAGCTCCGCGACTGCATCGGCGCGCGCTACGTGCTCCTCGCGCCCCTCTTCGGCCTCACGCTCCTGCGCCTCGAGGCCGACGTCGAGTTCGAAGAGCCGCGGCTCGTTCTCACGCACGAGCGGGGGCAGGAGGCCGTGGCCCTGCGGCAGTTTCGGCGCTTCCTGCGCTCGCGCGTCATCGACGTGCTGCAGCAGCAGCGGGCGCGCTCGGTGGCCATCGACCTCGAGCAGGCCGAGGTGGCGCGGCAAGACTTCGAAGCGGGCCGCTACGACGACGTGGCCACCCGCCTCGGCCCCTGGGTCGCGCCGCTGCTCATGTACCTCCGCACGCCCGAAGGCGCCGCGCTCGACCCCAAGACCCGCGCCGACCTCGGCCGCGCCCTCGGGCTCCTCGGCGAGTCGTTGCACCTCCTCGGCCGCAGCGAAGAGGGCGAAGAGACGCTGCGCCTCGCCGTGCAGTACGCCCACGACGGCCCCGCCGCGGGCGAGCTCTACCGCACCCTCGCGCGGCTGCTCATCGCCACGGGCCGCCGCGTCGAGTCCATCGGGCTCATCCGCCGCGCCCTCTCCCTCGAGCCCGCCGTGCGCGAGCTCGTGCCCGACCTCGCCCACGGGTACCTCGCCGCGGGCCGCGCCGTCGCCGCCATCGGCGTCGTGCGAGAGCTCCGCGCCTCCGGGGCCGATCACGTGGTCACCGAGTCCATCGAGGTCGAGCTCCGCGAGCGCCTCGGCGACCACTACGCGCGCTTCGAAGCGCACGTGGCCCACGCCGACGGCTGAGCGCAGCCTTCCCCCCCACGCGCGTCGCTCCCAATCCTCACCGAGACGCGCGCCGATCCGCCCGTGCGGTCTGCCCCGGTCTTGACGTATCCCGCGGACCTTCTACCGTACGCGCGCTCCCCTAAACTCCCCTCGACAGACGCTCTGCCTCTCGGAGGTTCCATCCCTGCCATGTCCCCTCAAACTTCGCGCTTCCTTCTCCTGACGCTCGCGGCCCTCGGCGGCGCGGCCGCGTGCTCGGCGCGCGGCAGCACCGGCGGCGGCGGCGGCGGCCCCATCGTCGAGACCGACACGCCCGTCGGCACCGACGACACGCCCGTCACCGGCCCCGACGTGATGGTCTCGCCCGATGTGCCCGTCGCGCCCGACAACCCCGCCCCCGGCTGTCAGGCCCCGCGTGCCATGTGCGGCGCGAGCTGCGTCGACACCCTGAGCGACACCTCCAACTGCGGCGCCTGTGGCCGCGCCTGCACCAGCGGGCAGACGTGCTCCAACGGGTCGTGCACGGGCGGCTCCACGGGCTGCGCCGCGCCGCGCATCATGTGTGGCGCCACCTGCACCGACGTGTCGAGCGACATCGCCAACTGCGGCCTCTGCGGCCTGCGCTGCGCCACCGGGCAGAGCTGCGCGGGCGGCAACTGCACCGGCGGCCCGACGAGCACCTGCGCGGCCCCCCAGCGCATGTGCGGCACCCTCTGCACCGACGTGAGCTTCGACGCCGACAACTGCGGCGCCTGCGCCGTGCGCTGCGCCTCGGGTCAGGCCTGCGTGAGCGGCCGCTGCGGCGGCACCTCCACCTGCGCCACGCCCCGGCAGATGTGCGGCACCGCCTGCACCGACGTCACCGCCGACGTCGCCAACTGCGGCTTCTGCGGCAACCGCTGCGCGACGGGGCAGACCTGCACCGCGGGCACCTGCCGCGGAGGCACCACCACCACGGGCACGCCAGGCTCGCCCTGCACGCGCACCAGCGACTGCGGCACCAGCGGCACGGCCTGCATCGCCGCGGGCCAGGGCTACCCCGGCGGCTACTGCATCTACGCCTGCGACCCCGCGAAGGCGCCCGGCGACCCCTGCATGGGCAACGGCATCTGCATCCCCGTGAGCGACACGCAGAACATCTGCTTCCCGCAGTGCACGCCGGGCTCTACGGCGGGCTGCCGCGCGGGCTACGTGTGCGACTCGGTCACCACCGACAACTCGCTCGGCATCTGCTCGCCCAACTGCAACACCAACCCCGCCCTCGTGTGCGGCGCGTACCGCTGCGGCGCCGACGGCACCTGCTCGGCCTGCACCACCGCGGGCACCTGCTCGACGGGCAGCACCTGCAACACGCCCGCGGGCGCCACCAACCCCGTGTGCACCTGCTCGGCCACGACGGCCTGCGGCGCCAACCGCCGCTGCTTCGCCGCCACGGCCACCAGCGCGGCCCGCTGCGGCTGCACCAACAGCGCCGCCTGCCCCGCCGACACGACCTGCAACACCACCACGGGTCAGTGCCAGTAGCCCCACGGCGCGTCGCTCGCTGACGCGCCGCGCTCCGTCCCCGCTCTGCAAGCCCTACGGTGCGTGACGTTCGTTGCGCTTGACGGCGCGCGCAGACTCTCTACCGTGCCGTCGAGACCTCACCATGCAACCTCGCTCATGGCTCGCCCTCGTCGCGCTCTGCGCGCTCAGCCCCGTCGCGTGCACGACCGCCGGCGGCGGCGGCTACTACTTTCCTGACGAAGACGCGGGCGACGACGCCAAGGTCGACGCCGAGGCCGACGCGAAGCCCGTCGATGTGCCCGTCGCGTGCGACCCGCCGCGCGCTACCTGCAACGGCCTGTGCGTCGACACCCGCACCGACGTGCGCAACTGCGGCGGCTGCGGGCGCCTGTGCCCCAGCGGCCAGCCCTGCGCCGACGGCGCCTGCATGGGCGCACCCCCCACCTGCGCCGCGCCGCGCGCGCTCTGCGGTGCGTTGTGCGTCGACACGCTCTCCGACGCCGCCAACTGCGGCGCCTGCGGCCGCGCGTGCCCCGGCG
>CAISKJ010000214.1 GCA_903885885.1 uncultured delta proteobacterium | reverse complement strand
TACCGATCGACGCCCGCCTCGACCGCGAAGCCGTAGCCGCGCGCTCGAGCCCACGCCCGGAGGTGCGCGCGCAGCCCGTCGCCGCCGCCGTGCACGCGCAGCGCGGCGCCGACGGGCACCGACCGCAGCGCGCGCTCGACGAGCAGGTGCGCGCCGCGGTCGAGGCCCAGGTCGCCGAGGTCGACGACCGACGCGCTCACCGACGCTTCGCGGCGTAGCGCGCGGCGGCGCCGTCGAGCCAGGCGCTCACGGTGTTGAAGCGCTCGCACGCGCGGGCGAGGGGCGCGTATCCTTCGGTGCGACCGGGACGCCACTGCTTGAGCCCTTCGAGGTCCATGAGCGGGCGCACCGCGGGGTCGTCGTAGCGCATGCCCAGGAGCAGCTCGGTGAAGCGCGCGAGGGCCGCCTCGTCGACGCCGTCGAGCGCCGTGAAGTTGCAGTGATCGTAGGGGGCCGTCTCGGCCACGTGGCGCAGCGCGCCCTCGCGCACGGTTCCGTCGCGCACGAAGCCGAGCGCGTTGGCGTCGAGGATGCACGCCGCGTCGACCTCGCCCGCGAGGAGGGCGCGCACCGCGTCGCGCTCGCCGCCCACGTGGTCGCCGTGCTTTCCGACCAGCACGTCGTGAAGCACCACCGTGAAGTCTTCGCGCGGCGCGAGGCCGTGCTCGGCGAGGTGGAGCAGCGGAAGAATGGTCGCTTGCGGAGAGTCTGCGGCGCCCACCGCCACCCTGGCGCCGCGCAGGTCGGCGAGCGACTTCACGGAGCTTTCGGCGCGGACGACCACCACCGACGTGAGGTCTTGATCGGTGTCGCGCATGGCCACGGCGCGCGCGCTGCGGCCCACGCGCTCGCCGAGGCGCAGCGACTCGACCCAGGCGAGGGGAGAGTTCCACGCCACGTCGACCTGGCCCGCGAACTGGGCCTCGACGAGGCGCTCGTAGTTGGTGAAGAGCACATAGTCGAAGGCGAAATGGCTCTCCGCGAACCACCGCAGAAAGCCGTCCCAGATGGTGACCACCTTGGCGTCGTAGGCCACCGCACCGAGCACGAACGCGTCGCTCATGGGAGGTCTCGCTCTCATCCGAAGAGGGGCATGTTGCACACGGCCTTGCCGATGAAGTCGTAGGCCGCGTCGCTCGTGGGAGCCATCACGGCGCCGGCGCGCGCGTCGCGAAAGTACCGCTCGACGCCGACGTCGCCGCGAAAGGCCGCGCCGCCGCTCACGCGCATCGCGAGGTCGGTCACCTCGATCGCGGTGTCGTTGCACGCGGCCTTCACCTCGAGCACGCGCAGCATGGCGTCGGGCCTCGCCGTCTCGAGGGCGGTGAGGGTGTCGAGCCAGAGGGTGCGCGCCATGTCGGCCTTCACGCGCATCTTCGCGAGGTACGCGCGCACCGTCGCGAGGTCGGCGGGCGCCTGCCCCGAGTGCTGCCATCGCGCGCCCGAGGCGTGCTCGGCGGTGCGCGCGATCGCAGCCTCCATGAGGCCCACGGAGCACGCGGCGTTCATCACGCTGAAGGCCGGGAGCACCACCTCCATCATCACGCCGAAGCCTTTGCCCTCTTCGCCGAGGCGCGCCGTCTCGGGCACGATCACCCCGTCGGCCTTCACCGGCGAAGAGTCGTTGCCGCGCAGCCCGAGGCCCGTAAACGGACGCTCGACCGTGAGGCCCGCCGCGTCGCGCGGAACGAGCCAGATCGTGCTCGCCTCGGACCCTTCGAGGGGCTTCGACGACCACACGTACGCGTTGGCGTAGCGGGCCGCGGTGACCCAGCTCTTGCTCGCGTCGAGGCGCACGTTCGCGCCCGCGCGCGCCGCCGTCGAGACGGGCGCCCAGAACATGCTGCGCGAGCCCGCCTCGGAGAACGCGAGCGTGCTCAGGTGGCGGCCCGCCGCGATGTCACGGCGCGTGGCCTCGTCGCCGAGCTTCTCGATCACGAAGGCGCCCGCGTAGTGCATGCACACCACCATCGCGGTGGAGCCGCAGGCGCGCGCGAGGCGCTCGACCACCTCGGCGGCGGCGCGCATCCCCTGACCGTGACCCCCGACGGCGCCCGCCGACACGAGCCCGTAGAGGCCGCTCTGGGCGAAGGCCTCGAGGGCCTCGGCGGGAAAGCGACCCTCGCGGTCGACGGCGACAGCGTGCTCGGCCGCGACGGCGGCGACCCTCTCGATAGCGGTGTGAACTTCGAAGACTGACATGCGACGAGATCTCCTGTGCGTGGCCGCGCGTGGCGCGCGCACAGGGTGTCGCTTCGCCCGCTACGACGGTCGTGGTGCGCGTCGCCCGAAGACCTCGGGCGCAGCGGCGACTCAGAGCGAGTGGGACATGGCCCTCATGAGGGCCGCGATCCTAGCACGCTCACGCGTAGGAGACCGACGTGACTTCGAAGCCCGCGTCGTCGATGGAGGCGCGCACGGCGGCCTCGTCGACGAGGGCCTCGTCGAAGGTGAGCTCGACGCTGCCGACCGACACCTTGCGCTCGGCCACGCCGGGGAGGCGGCCGAGCACGCGCTCGACCGAGGCGACGCAGCCGCCGCAGTGCATGCCGTCTACGATCACCGTCGCGCGCTTCATGATGGCTCCTTCGGGGCGGGGACGACGCGGTCGAGCCAGCGCGCGAGGTCGTCGAGCACCTCGGCGCGGTTGGTCTCGTTGAGCATCTCGTGGCGGCCGCCCTCGTAGACCTTCCAGGTGATGTCGCGCAGGCCCGCGGCGTTCCAGTCGCGCACGAGCATGTGCAGGCCCTTGAGATTGCCGCTCACCGGATCGGCGCTGCCCGCGAGCACGTACACCGGCAGCGCCTTCGGGATGCGCGCGAGGTTGTTCGCGTCGGCGAGGCCCGGGAGCGCGTCGAGGAGGTCGATCCACAGCTGCGTGCTCACTTCGAACCCGCACCACGGGTCGGCGATGTACTTGTCGACCTCGGCCGCGTCGCGGCTCAACCAGTCATACTCGGTGCGCACGGGCTTGAACGCGCGGTTGAACTCACCGAACGACAGCTTGGTGAGCAGCGAGCTCGCCGTGCGGGGCCCGAGGCGCCAGCGCTCGAGGCGCGCGATCATCCGTCCGATGGGGGCGAGCGGGTTGCTCTCGCCGCTCGACGAGCCCGAGATCACCGCGCCCACATAGTCTTCGCCGCGTTCGAAGAGCACCTGCTGCGCGATGAAGGCCCCCATGCTGTGCGCGTAGAGC
>CAISKJ010000213.1 GCA_903885885.1 uncultured delta proteobacterium | reverse complement strand
GCACCCGCCGTGGCGCCCGCGCCACGCTCACAGAACGCTGAAACACCTGCGATTCAAGGCGTTTCGCGACGGCACTGCCGTTGCGAAAGGGCTCATCGTGCGGCGCGATGAAGCCGCCACGAAAGCAGGTGTCGTCATGATGTTCTCCTCCGCTCGCACGTTCTCGTCGCTCGTGTCTCGCGTTCGCCTCACGGCGCTGGTGCTCGGCCTCGCGGCCCTCGGCGCCGTGACCGTCGACGCGTCGTCGGCCGAGGCGCAGGGGTATCCGCGCGTGATGCAGGTCGGGGGCTTCGGTCGTCAGGCGCCGTTCTACCCCAGCCGCCGCCACCCCGTACGGCGCGTGCCCACGGTGGTGTTCGTGCAGCAGCCCGTGGCGCCGCCCGTCGTCGCGGCGCCGCCCTCCGACGAGAACGGCTACCTCGTGCTGGGCACCACCGCCCTCGTGGTGGGGCAGGCCGTGCGGAGCTACTGGGGCGCGTCGTACTACCCCGCGCAGGTGCTCGCGGTGAACGCCGACGGCACCGTGCGCGTGCACTACACGGGCTGGAGCGACATGTGGGACGCCAACGTGTCGCGCGTGAACCTCCGTATCGCGCGCTGAGCCACACGGGTTCACGCCGTCTGGCGCGTGGTGTACTACCCTCGCGTGTCGGCATAGCGTGGTGACCTGATGGCGATTCGAGAGACCCTGACTGCCAGCCCCGCGACGCTCGGCGAGGTGCTGAGCAACGGCAAGCGATACATCGTGCCGATGTTTCAGCGCGACTACGCGTGGGGCGAGCCCGAGTGGAGCGAGCTGTGGGACGACCTCCTCGCGGTCGTGAAGGCCGATGACGGCGCCAACCACTTTCTGGGCGCCATCGTGCTGCAGCCCGCGGCCGAGCGCGCCGCGTTCAACATCATCGACGGGCAGCAGCGGCTCGTCACGCTGAGCGTGCTGGCGCTCGCGGTGATCGTGCGCATCGAGCAGCTCCCCGCCGACGCGGCCGAGCGCGCCGACAACCGCGAGCGCGCGCGGCTGCTGCGCGAGCACTTCGTCAGCACGAAGGACTCGGCGTCGCTTCAGCACCGTAGCCGGTTGAGGCTCAACCAGACCGACGACAGCTTCTACCAGACGTACCTGGTGCAGGGGCAGCAGCCCCAGCGCCCCGCGACCCTGCGGGGCTCCGAAGAGCGCCTCTATGGCTGCTTCACCTATTTCGGCAAGAAGATCGCGGAGCGACTCGGCGCCGATGCGAGCGGCGCGAGGCTCGCGCGCTTTCTAGAAGAGGAGGTCGCGAACCGGCTTCGCTTCATCGAGATCAAGGTCGAAGACGACGAGACGGCGTTCACCGTGTTCGAGACGCTCAACGCGCGCGGCGTGGCGCTGGGCACGACCGATCTTCTCAAGAACTACTTCTTCGCGTGCGCGGCCCGCGGAGGGCAGGGCGACCTCGAGCTGGCGAGGCTTCACTGGGAGCGCGTGGTGCGATCCGTCGCGCAGGAGCACGTCGCCTCGCTGCTGTTCCACAAGCTCGCGGGCGAGGTGGCCGACCTCCGCGAGAAGCGCGTCTTCGTCGAGGTGAAGCGCATCGTGCCCGAGCGCCGCTCGGTGTTCGATTTTCTTCTCGCGCTACAGCCCGCGGCGGCGCTCTACGCCGCGCTCGACGACCCCCACGACGAGTTCTGGCCCGACGTGGCGCCGCAGGCCCGCCCCTGGGTGGCCGTGCTCTCGATGCTCGGGGGCGAGCAGTACAAGTCCGTGGCCCTTGCGGCCTTCGACAAGCTCGCGGACCGCCCCGAGAAGCTCGAGCGCCTGCTGCGCAACCTCGCGATGATTTCGGTGCGCGCCAGCATCGCGAAGGTGAACACCGGCGACCTCGCGCGCGCCTATCAGACCACCGCCTACAAGATCGAGCACGGCGACCTCAAGAGCCCCAATGCGATCGCACGCGCGCTCGCCGACGTGACGCCCTCGGACGACGAGTTTCTGCGAGCCTTCGAAACGCTGTCGATCGACCCGCGGGGGCGTAGTCGTCGCTTTCTGCGCTACTTGTTCTCGCGCCTCGAAGCGGCCGCGGGCGGTCAGGCCATCGACTTCGACGCCGCCGATGTGACCATCGAACACGTTCTGCCCGAGAATCCCGGCCCCGGATGGACGGCCTTCGCGCGCGAAGACCACGCGCGAGACCTCATCAGGCTTGGCAACCTCACGCCGCTCGAATCAAAGATCAATCGTGCGATCGGCGCTCTGGCCTTCGATCGAAAGCGCGAAGCCTACGGGCAGAGCGGCTACGCGCTCACCCGGAGCATCGTTGCCAACGAGTGGACGCCGCGCGCCGTGCGAGCGCGTCAGGCCGAGCTGGCCCGCCTCGCGGTCGGCATCTGGCGCGTGCACGAAGACGGCGATTGACGACCGCGAAGGGCATCGCGCGCTGACGCGCTACAGCGTGATCGCCACGCCGAGGCGCGGCGTGAGGTGCCAGTCGGCCACCGCGTGCACCGCGCCCACGTTGGCGACCGTGACCGTCGGCTGCACCACCGTGCGCCCCACGTCGAGGCCCGCGCTCACCAGCAT
>CAISKJ010000212.1 GCA_903885885.1 uncultured delta proteobacterium | reverse complement strand
GCCGCGGGGAGGCGCGCGTCGGGGTGGTCGATCCACGAGGCGAGGTCGGCCTCGCTCAGGGTGGCGTAGCTCTCGGGAGAAGGGGCCGTGCGCGTGTCGGGCGGGGCCACGGAGGCTGCGTCGTCGGGGTCGTAGAGCGACGCGATGGCCGAGCGGGCGGCGTCGGGCACGCTCACTCCGACGCGGTGGGCCCACGCGAGGAGGGGCGCCCAGGCCTGCGAGGCCGCGCGGGACGTGCGACCGATGGCGCCCGCGCCGCCTTCGACGGTGCGCGCGTAGGCCGTGAGGGCGCGCGTCGCGAGGGCGCGCTCGTCGGGGGCGATCGCGAGCTCGAGCGCGCGGCCCACGAGCGCGGGCGACGGGACGACGCCGCAGCGGAGGGCCGCGAGGCACAGGCGCTTGCCGAAGGAGTCGATCTGCGAGAGCGAGACGCCCCGCGCGACGATGAAGCGGTCGAGGAGGGCGCGGTCGAGGAGGGGCTCGTAGGCGCGGAGCGCGGCTTCGACGCCCGCCGCGGTGGTGAGCGCGTGGTCGTCGGTGAGCGAGACGGTGATCGCGTCGCCCTCGCGCCAGGTGACCCCATCGGCCACGAGGCGATCGATGGCGGCGCGGTGCGCCTCGGCGGGGCCCGCTTCGCGCGCCGTGAGGAGGGCCAGGATGCGCTGCGCGTTGGCCTCGCACGGCGCGCCGAGCGCCGAGCCGCCGAGGGTGCGCCCCTGGGGGCTCATGACCTCGGCGCGCACGCGGAAATCGCGCGCGAGGCTCTCGACCACGGCGCGGTCTTCGGGGCGCGTGACGTCGAGCGCGACGCGGGTGTACACGGGCGACGCACCCTCGGCGCGCACCGTGAGGAGCGCGAGGGGCAGCGCGCCGTCGGGCTCGCACTGGAGCACGGGCACCACCGCGCCGCTCGCGAGCTGCTGGGCCACGTCGGCGGAGCCCTGGACCCACACGCGCACCTCGCCCTCGACGGCGGCGACGTAGGCGCGGTCGCTGCGCACGGCGTGGCGCGCGCGGGCCTCGGGGAGCTCGTCGCGGGAGGGCTCGGGGAGCTCGGCTTCGACGGGCGCGGCCACGAGGATCTCGACGGCGTCGGGCACCGCCGCGAGGTGCTCGCCGGTGGGGCCCGTGCGCTCGGGGGCGAGGTCGTCGGCGTCGACCTCGAGGGGCTCTTCGAAGACGCTCACCTCGCCCGAGGGGCGGTCGCCGGGGTCGTCGCCCGGGAGGAGCTCGGCGCTCGCGGCGAGGGCGCTCACCTCGCGCTCGGCGAGGGCGGCCTCGCGCAGGGCGAGGTCGTCTTCGCGGGCGCGGAGGCGGCTCTCGCGCGCGGTGAGGGCCGCGGCGCTGGCGCGCATCGCGAGCTCTTCGCGGGCGATGGCCTCGTCGCGGGCGACCACGTCGGCCATGCGCCGATCGAGCTCCTGCTCGCGCTCGGCGAGGTCGTTCTGGGCGGCGACGAGCTCGTCTTCGCGGCGGGTGATCTCTTGGGCGCGCTGGTGGAGGCGCTCTTCGCGCTCGGAGAGGGCCTTCTGCGCGGCGTCGATGCGCGCGTCGGCCGCGCCGCTCGAGCGCGCGCTCTCGTCGAGGTAGCGCCGCAGGCCGACGGGGCCCACCACCACGCGGCCCTCGCGCACGTAGCCCGCGAGCGTGTCGCTCGGGTCGTTGGCGAGGCGCGTGAGGAGCTCGGCGCGCAGCGTGAGCTCCTCGTGGGCGCGGGCGGGCGGCACCACCAGCGCGAAGCGCCGCGCCGTAGGGTCGTGGAAGAGAAAGGGCACCGCGAGCTCGAGCTCTTGAACCTTGTGCAGCGTGCCGTCGAGCGCCTGGCGCGCGAGCAGCGGGTCGGTGAGCACGTTGACCTGGCGCACCACCTCGACGCGACGCGGAGCCCCCTCGGCCGTCGGCACCGACGCCGACTCGCGGCGCGTGACCCCCAGCGGACCCGTGTACGGTAGCTCGGCCGTAGCCTCGCGTGATCGCTGCAAACTCATGGTGAAAATCTCTCACCTCCGCCTAACACGCCGCCGCGCACCCACAAAAGCCATTTCACCCACTTTGCCCGCCATTCGTGGCAGAACCCCGGCGCACCAACACCATGGAACCCACGATCCCCGAGTTCGACCCCGCCGAGGTGCCCGAGCACGTCGTGGTGCTGTGCCTCGCATGCGCACAGTACGTACACGCCGCCACGGGCGTAGCGCTCGATTTCACGCCCGACACGCTGCCCCTCCTCGACCATTATCTTCAGGGCGTTCGCGCCGCCAAAGACGACGTGAAGGAGCTCGTGGCGACCGCGGCGGGCGCCTACTTCGGCGAGCTCGTGCGGCGCATGTACCCGTCGCGCTGGCACGCGCCCGACGGCGAGTTCGACCTGTGGCGCGTGGAGTTCGCGCGGTGCTTTCTGCACTTCAACCCGGTGGGCTTCGCGCGCGAGGCCATCGAGGGGGGCGACGTGGGCGGGGGCTATGGCTTCGGCGTGAACGGCGACGACGTGCCCGCCCTCGAGGCGGGGCTCGCGGCCTACGGCGACGTGCCCACCGACGACTATTACCTCCTCTCGACGCGCATCGAGGTGCTCGGCCCGGTGGTCGATCGGCTCCTCGCCAACAACCTCGCGCGCGGCGCCGAGGCGCTCGAGTACGGCCCCGCCGTGTACCGCGTGGCGCTCGACGAGGGCGCCAACAAGCCCTCGTAAGAGAGTACCTTCGCGGCGTGTCGATCGACCGCATCCGCGACGACCTCAAGGTCTACATCCGCGCCCGCTACCCCGCCCTCTGGCTCACCACCGACGAAGAGGAGCGCACCGCCCGCATGCTCGCGGCGCTCGGGGCCGAGTTCAAGCGCCCGGTGTTCTCGTGGACGTGCACCACGGGCTTCGACGACGCGCGCTTCGTGCTCGATCGCAACGTGAGCGCGCGGCAGCCCGGGGACCCTCCGCCGGCGCCCAGCGTTCGTACGCCCGAGAAGGCGCTCGACTACGTGATGCAGCACCCCGACAAGGCGCTGTTCGTGCTCCACGACCTGCATCCGTTTCTCGAAGACCCGGTGATCGTGCGCAAGCTCCGCGACACCGTGAACCACGCGCGGCGCACCTTCAAGACCCTGGTGATCGTGTCGGGGACGGCGAAGATCCCCGACGAGCTGGCGCGCGACGTGACCGTGATCGAGGTGCCGCGGCCCGACGAGAAGGAGCTCGCCGCGCTGCTGCGCTCGTTCATCGAATCACTGCGCTCCGTGGGGCGCGTGAGCGTCGACGAAGATCCCACCTTCTTCGAACGGGTCGTTCACGCGGCGCGGGGGCTCACCGAGACGCAGGCCATTCAGGCCTTCTCGCGCGCGGCGGTGAACGACATGCGCTTCGGCCTCGACGATCTGCCGCTCATTCTCGACGAGAAGAAGCAGATTGTGCGACGCACGGGGGCGCTCGAGTTCTTCGAACACGACGAGTCGCTCGCTACGGTGGGCGGCATCGACGGGCTCAAGCAATGGCTCGCCTCGCGCACCCGCGCCTTCGGCGAGCGCGCGCGGGAGTACGGTCTTCCGCAGCCGCGGGGTGTGCTGCTGCTGGGCGTTCAGGGCTGCGGCAAGAGCCTCACGGCGAAGGCCATCGCCTCGCACTGGAAGCTGCCGTTGTTGCGGCTCGACGTGGGCAGCGTGTTCAGCGCCTACGTGGGCGGCAGCGAGGCCAACATGCGCAAGGCGCTCTCGATCGCCGAGAGCCTCGCGCCGGTGGTGCTCTGGGTCGACGAGATCGAGAAGGGCTTCGGCGGAACGTCGGGCTCGGGCAACGCCGACGCGGGCGCCTCGCTGCGCGTGTTCTCGACCTTTCTCACCTGGATGCAGGAGCGCAAGCGTCCGGTCTTCGTGGTGGCCACGGCGAACCGCATCGCGGAGCTTCCGCCGGAGCTTCTGCGCAAGGGGCGCTTCGACGAGATCTTCTTCGTCGACCTCCCCAATGCGAGCGAGCGCGAGGCCATTCTGGCCATTCATCTTCGCAAGCGAAAGCGCGACCCGGCGCGGTTCGATCTGGGTGCGGTGGCGAGCGCGACGGAGGGCTTCAACGGCGCCGAAGTGGAGCTGGCCCTCGTGTCGGCGATGTATGCAGCGTTCTCGGCGGGGCGCGAGGTGGGCACCGACGACGTGATCGCCGCCGCGCGTGAGACGGTGCCCCTGTCGACCACGATGGCCGAAGACATCGACGCCCTGCGCGGGTGGGCCCGCACGCGCGCCCGGAGTGCGAACGGGTAGCGAGGAGAGGCGTGGGTGTGGAGCAGCGAGCGGCCGTAAGGACGCTCCGCCGTCGGGAGCCACCACGAGCGGCGGCAGCGCGTGCTCACGCACGCGTGTTGCGTGGCGGTTGCTGAGCGGCGCATGCTCGGGTCGATGAGCGCCACGATTGCGGACTGGCTCGCGATCCCCGAGACCCGGCGCGCCGAGCTCATTCACGGGCGCATCGTGTACTACGCGATGCCGGGGCCCACGCACGGCATGACGCAGGGGCGCCTCTTCGGGCTGATCGAAACGCGCTACTGACGTCGCAGCGGTGATGCCGAGCGACCCGGCGGGTGGTGGCTCTCGCAAGAGGTCGACCTCGAGATCTGCGGCTTCGGGTGCCGCCCCGACCTCGTCGGGTGGACGCGCGAGAAGCACCCGCGCATGCCCGTCTCCGACAAGCGCGGCGTCGTGACCGACGTGCCCGACTGGATCTGCGAGGTGCTCTCGCCCTCGACGGCGCGCTACGACCTCGGGCCCAAGCGCGACGCGTACCAGCGCGCGGGGGTGCCCTGGTACTGGCTCGCCGACCCGCAGAATCGCACCCTCACCGTGCTGCGCAACAGCGAGGCGGGCTACGTGGTGACCGTCACCGGCGGACTCGGTGACATGCTCCGCGCGATGCCCTTCGAGGCCGCCGAGGTCGACCTCGACGCCGTGTTCGACTTCGGCGACGAGCCGATCATCGACCCGTAACGCAAGGTCCAGAGGGCCGACGAGGGGCACAAACCTGGCGCCAGATGCTCGCGATGGCGTGGTTGCCGCGGAATAAATTCCACGGCAACGAGGGTAAAGCCCGAAGCGGGCTATTCAATTGAGCAGCCCGTGTAACGGGCTTCACCTTCGTTGCCGTGGAATTTATTCCGCGGTAACCCGCGACGACACCGTGGACCGCGCCATGACCCACCGTCTGGGGGCCATTGCACCCCCCCGTAGACGCTCGCGGGAGCGCCACCGGGGGGATTGGACCGCCCTGGGAGGTGAACGTACGTTCTCTGGGAGGGGGCATTGGACCGCCCCGGGAGCTAAACGTATGTTCTCTGTGAGGGGGGATTGGACCCCCCGGCGGGCGGAGAAATGTTCGTTGGGAGGGGGGTGAAATCCCCTCGGAGGTGGAACGGACGATCAGCCCGTGGGGGCGGGGGTCGGGTCGACGGGGTCGGGCTCGCCCTTCGCGGGGCGCCCGGCGCCCGATCGCGCCCAAAGCGACGGCAGAATGGCGTCGGCGTCGCCCTGCTCCCAGCGGAGGTAGGTGACGGCGCGGCGAAGCTGGTCGTAGCTGTTGGCGAAGAGCGTGAACGACGCGTCGACCCAGGTGGCCGGGTGCGTGGCGTCGGGCGTGGTGGGCGTCTCGACCGCGCGCGCGCCGAGGGCCGTGAGCAAGAGGAGCCCGAGCGTCTGCGCGAGCTCGAGGTCGGCGAGCTTGATGGCCGTGTTGTGCTCGATGCGCGACCAGCCGCCGGTGAAGAGCGCGTGGTAGCGCACGAGGTCGTTGGCGAGGTCTTGCGTGCGGGGGCCGTTCTGCTTCGCGATGTCGTCGACGGTGGCGGCGTCGACGAGGTTCTCGTCGGAGTCTTTGAGCGACGCGGCCGCGCGCGCGAGCTTCGCCCGCAAGGGCATGGCCTGGTCGATGAGGGGCTTGAGCGCGGCGGTCTTGTCGCCCCCGGCGCCGCGCTGGAGCCAGCAGTGCCACGCGCCGAGGGCGCGGACCTTGAGCGCGTCGACGTTGGCGAGGTCGAAGCGCGGGAGCTCGGTCGCGATGGCGGCCCGCAGCGCCGTGACCGCGGCCACCGCCGCGAGGGCCTTCGCCACCGCCGCGGTGACGTCGGTGTTGGCCGGGCGCACCGCGCCCGACGGCATCGCCTGGTAGGCGGCCAGCAGCGCGAGGTATGCGCGCTTCGCCTCGTTGGCCTCGACCGACGACGCCTCGTCGGTGGCCTCTGCCTTCACGGCCTTCGTGGCTGCGGTGCCCTTGTCGCTCTTCGTCTTGCCCATCGTGTTCCCCCTCCCGAGTGCCGCGCAGTGGTGCGCGGCGATAGGGGTAAACCCTATGTCTCCGCGGGGGCGCGAGGCAAGCGCGTTTGCGATGGCAGAGGCGCCGCGGGGAAGCGCGGCTACGCGAGGGCGCAATCGTGAGGGCCGGGGTTGGCCGCGTCCCGCGGCTGCACCGCCGGGCAACTGCATGGCGCCGCACCGGGCAGATGCCCGGCGCTCCGTGAGTGGGCTCATCGACTCGCGCGCAGGGCGCCGGTTCGGGCTGAGCAGCGGGGAGGCGCGATGCGCCGATCGTCTGCACGCGCCGGAGCGGGACCGAGCGGCTACGTCGACGCGCCCGCCCACAACGCAGCAGAGGGGGAGCTCGATGGCCTCGAAGGGCTCGGCGCGCACGCGGGCGTCACCCTCCCAGGTGTCGACGAGCACGTAGCGGTCGCCCTCCATGCGGTAGACCTCCAGCGTGTGGTAGGCCGGTGCGACGCGCCCCATGTGGCCGACGCGCTCGCGGCGAAACACGCGCATCTCGAGCCCGCGTGATGGGCGCGATCGACGGCGACGGGGAGCGTGGGGCGGGCCTTCATCGCGCGAGGAGAGCACGCGGTGGCGGCGCCCGGCGCGGTCAGTGAATGTCACTGCGGCGGGTGGGGCGCGTTGCGCTCGCACCGGGGGCTGTGTAGTGCACGGCCATGCCCGGGGCCGCGCACGAGACGATGGTGGAGCTCATTCGGTCGCAGCCGATGTGGTTCGACGCGCTGCTTCGGGTGATGGGGGCGGGTGCGCTGCCCGCGGGGGCGCAGGCGCTCGACGCGGCGACGCGGGTGGTCGATCCGGCGACGGTGCAGGTCGACGCGCTGCTGGCGCGTGATGTGGCGGGCCCGTGGGCGGTGGTGGAGCTTCAGCGCGACGACGACGCGGCGAAGGGGCGTCGGTGGCTGCTGGCGGCGGCGGCGCTGCACGACCGTCGCGGGGTGATGGGCGACGTGTTCGTGGTGACGCACGCGCGCTCGGTGGCGCGTTGGGCGAGCACGGCGGCGACGGTGGTGGGCCCGCACGGGACGGAGCTGTCGCTGAAGCCGCGGGTGCTGTGCCTGACGCGGGCGGAGGCCGAGGCGCTGCTGGCGACGGGGCGTCCGGAGCTGGCGTTGTTTGCGGCGTGGGCGGTGCACGGGCAGCGGAGCGACGCGGCGGCGCGGGTGGTCAAGCGCGCGATCGTGGTGACGGGCGTGCTGGCGGACGCGTCGTTGCGAGACGCGCTCATCCGCGGGATGATCAACATGGTCGGAGAGGAGCTTCGGGTGAAGCTCCGGGAGATGCTGCTCATGGATCTCAGCAAGGTGCCCGAGGGGCCGTTGATGCGCGACCTGCGCGAGGAGTTCGAGCGCCGCGGCGAGCGCAAAGGGGAGCTCAAAGGGGAGCTCAAGGGCAAGCTGGAAGGCAAGCTGGAGGGCAAGCTGGAGGGCGAGGCGCGTGCGCTGCTGCGGGTGCTCGATCGGCGCGGCCTGGCGGTCGACGAGGCGACGCGCTCGCGCGTGATGGCGTGCGTCGATGGGGCGACGCTCGACGCGTGGCTCGACCGCGCCGTGACGGCCTCCACGATCGCCGACGTGTTGGGTGACGCCATCGCGT
>CAISKJ010000211.1 GCA_903885885.1 uncultured delta proteobacterium | reverse complement strand
CGAATCGAGGTCCCCGCCGAGCGCGATGAGGTCGCCCAGGATCTTGAGGGTGCCCGTGAGGGTGGCGAGCCCGGCGGTGTAGTGCGGCAGGCCCATGTAGACGCCCGCGAGCGCCAGCGTGTCGGCCGTCTCGGCGATCGAGAGCCCCTCCATCAGCCCCCAGTAGAGGTGCACTGCGAGGAGGAGCGACGACGCCGTGGTCTGCGAGGCGAGCAGCGCGATGAGCGTGCGCTCGCGGTCTCTCGCGGCGATGCGCTTGCCGTCGTAGAGGTTGCTGATGATCCACTCGACGTAGCCCTCGTTGGGGGGGAACGGCAGCGCGACGGCGAGGCGGCTCGCCTGGAGCATCGTCTCGGGCTTGTAGGCGGCGACGAGCGCCGCGACGCTCTCGTCGGTGAGGTGCGTTCGGAGGTCTCGGGTGACGGTCATCGGTGGGGCCTTCGCGTTAGGGGCGTTCGGGGTAGAGGAGGGCGTCGAAGAGGCTCTGCGACTGCGCCCCCGTGAAGTCGATGGTGGCGCCGTTGAACCACCGCGCGTCGTCGCCCGCGAGCACCGCGACGAAGCGCGCGACCTCGTCGAGGGTGACCATGCGCCCCGCGGGGATCACCCGCGGCAGCACGCTGCGCAGGGCCTCGTTGGACTCGCCCGAGAAGGTGCGCTCCGACGCGGTGGTGAGCACGCCGCCGAACTTCAAGAGGTTGACCCGGTGGCCCTTCGGGCCGAGCTCGAAGGCGAGGTGGCGCACGTACACCTCGAGGGCGGCCTTGGTGGCCGTGATGAGCGCCCCGTTGCGCACCATCGAGTCGACGAGGGGGTTCGAAAGCCCCAGGAGCTGCGCCTCGGGCGCCAGGAGGTCGCGCGCGACGAGGGCCTGCACCCAGTACACGAACGAGTGGGCCATCGAGTCGAAGGTCTTCTGAAACTGCGCGGGCAAGAGCTGCTCGTCGTCGCACGACGCGAGGCGCCCTAGCGACGCGTTGGCGAGCGAGTGCACGAAGAGCTTCACGCTCTGCGGCCCCGCGACGGAGAGGAGCGCGTCGGCCCCCTTCGCGGCCGCGTCGGCGGTGCCCGCCTCGGCCTCGCGCAGCACGCAGCGGCGCCCGAGGGCGGTGACCGCGCGCGTGACCTCGACGGCCTCGGCGGGGTGATGCCCCCGGTGCACGCCGAACACGTTGAGCCCCTGCCGCTCGGCCACGACGCGCGCGACCGCGGCCCCCGTGCCCGTCGACGCCCCGAGAATCAAAGCCCACTGTGTCATGTGGTGGTGTGCGGCGAGTGAGGGCGGCCGCGCGCCGTGTCGAGCAACGCCTGCACGGCCCCCGCGACCTCGCGGTGCAGCGCGTCGAGCGTGGCGGGGTCGCGCAGGTCGCGGCCCGCTTCGAGGTGCGCGGTGATGGGCGCGCCGATGAGCTGCGTGACCTTCACGGGAAAGGGCGGCGAGAGCGGCCACAGGCCCAGCGGGCCGACGCCCAGCCACGCGGGCATGCGGTGGGGCACGCGCAGCCGGCGGCTCCACGCGTCGCCGTCGTTGAGGCCCACGAACATGTCGTCGACGCCGGTGGCCGCCGACGGAATGATCGGGAGCTTGTACTTCGCCGCGAGCTTGAGGTACCCGCGGCGGTTGCCCCAGTCGACCTCGTAGCGGTGCAGCGCGCTGCGGCACCCCTCGCGCGTGCCGCCGGGGGTGACCATGAGCAGGTCGCCGCGCGCGATGGCCTCGCGGAGCTGGGCCTCGTCGCCGGTGAGAAACTCCACGCCGTCGACCACGGCGCGCAGCACCGCGTTGCGCTCGAAGGCGCCGTGGATGAACGCGCGGGGCATGCGCCCGTCGCGCTCCCACTGGTGCACCTGGAGCATGCAGAGGTCGTGGGCGATGGGCCGACCGTGGTACCCGACGATGAGCGCGGGCCGCGCGGCCGCGAGGTGCGCCTCGCCCACCACCTCGTAGCGGTGGTAGCGGCGCATGGCGCTCCAGTACCCGAGCCACGCCGCGCGCGCGAGGCGGGCGCCCCTGGAGAGCCCGCTCACGGCGCCACCTGGTAGAGCGCCGCGCCGTACGACATGCCCGCCCCGACGCCCGCGAGGAGCACCTTGTCGCCGCGCCGCACGTCGCGCGTGCGGTACAAGCGGTCGAGGCTCACGGGGATCGACGCGGCCGCCACGCTGCCGATCTCGTGCACCACGGGCACCACCTTGTGCGACGGCACCCCGAGGTGCGCCACGATGCGCTCGAGCATGCGCCCGTTGGGCTGGTGCGTGAGCACCCAGTCGACGTCGTCGAGGGTGCAGCCCGCGTCGCGCAGCACGGCGTCGGTGCTGTCTTTGAGGGCCGCCGTGGCAAAGGCCGTGAGGTCGTTGTGCGAGGCCGCAAACTGAATGAGCTCGCGCGCGCCGCTGAGGCCCGGGGGCCCGATGGTGACCGAGCCGTTGAGCCGCCCCCGGTTGCCCGTGCGAATGGCGAGAAGGCCTTCGCCAGGGCGCCCGGGGCCGATGACGGCCGCCGCGGCGGCGTCGCCCACGACGAGGTAGGGGCGCGGGTTCTCGGGGGAGAGAAAGGGCGAGAGCGTCTCGACCACGACGATGCCCACGGGGCCCATCCCCGTGGCGACGGAGCGCGCGGCGATGTCGAGGGCCGAGAGAAAGCCCATGCACGCGTTGTTGACGTCGAAGCAGTCGCAGGAGCCGTCGAGGTCGAGCGCGAGGCACACGTCGTTGGCCGTGGCGGGGCACAGGTGGTCGCCGCCCGAGGTGCTCACGAAGATCACCCGCGCGAGGTCCAAGGGGCGCATCCCCGCGCGGTCGAGGGCGTCGCGGAGCACCTTCGCGCCCAGCGACGAGGCCGTGGTGCCGGGGGTGATCCAGTGGCGCGTGGCGATGCCCGTCTTGCCCTCGAGCACGTCGGGGTCGAGGCCGCCGAGGGCCGCGGCGAGGTCGCGGTTGGGCACCGGCGGGCCGGGCAGGTGCGACGCCGTCGCGACGATGCGCGCGGGGATCACGGCGCCTCCAGGTGGGCGGCGACGAGCGCCTCGCGGCGCGACGCCGTGCGCGCGAGGTGGCCCCACGCCTCGCGCACGTCGACCATCACGCGGTCGACCTCGGGGATGGCCTTGTCCATGATGTCTTGTCCGCGGAGAAAGTCCCACGGGAGGTGCGCGACGGGCTCGGCGTTGTAGGTGACGTCGGCGAGGTGGGCGTCGCGGCTGCCCGCCGAGTGCATGAGAATGAGCGTCGAGCGCACGAGGTCGCTCATGCGCCCGAGGGGGTTGAGCTCGTGGGCGACGCGGCCGAGGCTGCCAGGGAAGAGGGGCTGCGGCACGGCGCGCATCACCGAGGGCTGCGACACGATGTTGGAGGCCACCACGAGGTCGGCGCCCTCGGAGACGAGCACGTCTTCGGGCACGTTGTTGATG
>CAISKJ010000210.1 GCA_903885885.1 uncultured delta proteobacterium | reverse complement strand
CGTCGTCCCCGCGCCCGACGCCGCCGCGGGCTACACCGTCGACGCCGCGGCCACCGACGCGGGCGCGCTCACCGACGGCGCCGCCACGCCCGCCACCGCGTGCACGGCCGACGCGGGTCCGGGCGAGTTCGTGGCGCCGACCTGCACCGACGTGTACTTCCTCGCGGGCTGCACCATCGTGCTGGCGGGCTCGCGCGAGGGCGACGTGGTGCAGCAGCGCGACCGGCGCCTGTGGCGCATCTCCGACGTGCCCGCGCGCTCCAACGACTGCTACACGGGCCGCGTGCGCACGCTCAGCTGGTACGCCGAGGGCCCCGCCGTCGACATCGACGGCCCCGACGGCGCACCCATCGCGCGCAACGCCGCCTACCACGAGATCTCGGGCACCCGCAGCGTGGGCGTCGGGCCCCTGCGCGTCGCGGTGCGCAACAGCGACACGGGCGCCTCCCTCGGCGAGCACCTCGCGGGCACCGTGAGCCCGGGCCACACGCACACGCTCCACGTGTGGGGCGACGCGCGCGACCCGGCCATGCCGGGCGTCTCGACGCTCCTGCTCGACGACATTTCGCCCGCGTTCCGCTGATGCGCCCCGTCGCCAGGGCACCGCGATCTGTGCGATAGGGTACGCACTGGGAGCTATGGGCGAACGTACCTTCGTGATCGGTGACATTCACGGCGAGGCGGAGCACCTCCGGCGGCTCGTGTCGCGCATGCCCGACGTGGGCGCGAGCGACACGGTGGTGTTTCTCGGCGACTACGTCGACCGCGGCCCGCGCTCGCGCGAGGTGGTCGACGCGGTGCGCGGCCTCGACCGCGACACGGGCTGCAAGGTCGTGTGCCTCCGCGGCAACCACGAAGACGCGTGGCTCCGCGTCATCGACGAGGGCTGGCCCGGCTTCGTGCTGCCGCCCGGCAACGGGTGCATCGCCACGCTCAACGCCTACCGCGGCGAGGACGCGAGCGCGCAGCTCACCGAGCGCGAGTTCGACGCGCTCTTCGCGGGGAGCTTCTTTCCCGCCGAGGTGGTCGCGTGGTTTCGCGCGCTGCCCCTCTGGTACGAAGACGACCACGCCATCTACGTGCACGCCGGGCTCACCAGCGACGGCCGCGGCGGCTTCCTCCACCCGCGCGACACGAAGACCGTCGCGTCGCTCCTGTGGACGCGCACCGAGGCGTTCTTCCGCGACTACCGCGGCAAGCGCGTGATCGTGGGCCACACGCACACCATGGACCTCCCCAACGAGCTCTCGACCTACACCGTCGACGACCCCACGGACATGTGGGCGGGGCCCTGCGTCACCGCCCTCGACACGGGCTGCGGCCGCGGCGGGTTTCTCACCGCGCTCGAGCTCCCCGCGATGAAGGTCTACGAGTCGCGCTGAGCGCCGCTATCGCACGGTGGCGACGAGGTCGTCCCACGCGCTCGGACGCGAGTGCGGCGTCGTCGACTGAATGATCCGATCGAAGAGTCCATCGCGCTGCAGCGTGTGCCCCAGGCGCTGATACACGGCCTCGACGAGGTCGGCGAGGTCTTCTTTGCGCGCGAGGTGGTGCACCTTGCCCGCGTCGAGCATCCGGTTGGCCTCGGAGAGATACTCGCCGAACATGCGCAGCAGGCTCTTCTTGGGGAGCAGCACCTCGAGGTTCTTCTTGCGCGAGATGCGCTGCCCCTCGATCGATTTGAGCAGCTCCCCGTCGCGCAGTCGCACCTTGAAGCGCTCGACGAGCGCGTCGAACTCCTCGCGCGTGACGCGCTCGATCTCCGCGGCCTCGACGGGCTCGCGCACGTCGCGCCGTACGAGTTCCACGAGCGTGGGCGCGAGCTTCGCCACGTCGACGAGCACCGTGGCCTCGAGCGTGTACGCGGGCCAGAGCATCACCGGGAGCTTGTCGTAGCCCTTCGTCGCCTTGAGTGCGGCCTCGATGGCTACGCGCTCCGCGTCGGTCACGTAGTCGACATCGAACACGAGGGCGCTCTTCTCCCAGAGCGTGCGCTGGTTTCGCACGGCTTCGAAGATGCCGGTGCGATAGTGATCCAGGTTGAGCAGCAGGCCGTCGACGCCGCCGAAGGCCCAGTACATGGCGCGAAACGCGTTGCGCGCGCTCACCCGCTCGACGATGGCTTGAATGTACCGCGCGTCGTCGTCACCCTCGACGAGCACGAGGCGGTCGGACTCCAGGGCGTTGAGGAGGTCGAGGGCCGTCTCGTTGCCGAGCGACTGGAGCACCTTCACGTGACGGCTGGGTTGCAGCCCCGCGTGTCGGCTCAACACGTCATCGTGCACGATGGGTCGGTACGACTTCGTGGTGACCGCTTCGAGGTGAAACAGGTGATCGGCGCGCGTGCTGCGAATGAGCCCCTCGTTGTGCGTCGTCACGAACACCTGACACGTGTCGTTCGACTCCTTGGCGCGCTGCATGAGCACGTCGAGGAGGCGCCGTTGCAGGTCGCGGTGCAGATGCGAATCGGGCTCGTCGAGGAGCACGAGGTTGAGGTCGCGCCGCTCGCCGTGCAGCCCCAAGAGGATCTCGATGACCTGGAGCGAGCCGCTGCCGAGGAGGCTCAAGTCGAGCAGGGGCTCGCGGGCGCTGGTGCGCACCTGCGCGTCGAGCGAGACGTCACGGGCCTCGTCGCCACCGAGCACAACGTCAACTCGCAAGGCCCGGTTGAACAGCACGAACGAGGCGTCATCGACCAGGCGGCTGAAGCGCTCGGGTTGCTTCTTCAACTGGTAGAGCCGGTTGCGCAGCACGCTCATCGACTCGCGCGCGAGCACCTTCGCGTTGATCGCCGGGCGGGTCAGAAACTCCTCGCGGGATAGAATCGCGGCGACCGGCGAGACGAACACCGTCTCGATGGGCCGTGGAAAGGCGTTGAAGAACTCATTGAAGCGCTCCCACGAGAAGCCCTCCGTGGGCACATGATCGACTTGATACTCAGACACTCCGACGAGGGTGAGTTCGAAGCGGATCGAGATGGGCTCGACGTCGATCAGAGAGGAGTCGAGCGTCGCCTCGATCGTCAGGGGTTCACCTTCGAGATTGAAGACGTCGCCGTGCCGTGTGCTTCGAACAGAGCGAATCGCCGCGCTCGCGAAGCGGTTCGCAGGCGACTCTCCGAACCAGTAGTCCCCACGACGGAGCCCCGGCCGAACTTCCCCCTCGGGTAGCCGACGCATTTTCGTGTCGAAGCACTCGGCCCACAGCGCCACGGCCTCGAGCACCGAGGTCTTGCCGCTGTTGTTCACCCCCGTGAGCACGTTGAGGTCGCCGTTGAAATCGAACTCCACGCGCTCGAAGCGGCGAAAGTTCTCGATGACGAAGCGCTTGATGTGCATGACGTGGTGTCGGCTCCCGCGGCCGACCTTAGCGGCGCCCTTCACGCGCTGTCGACGATTTTGCCGGTGCGCGCAGTGCAGCCCGCGTGCGGTCCCTCATCGCGAAACGTCTTCAGGACAAGCGTTCTCAGACCGATCGCAACGCTACGGAGGGCGATCGCAGCCGCCCGCGGGCCCATTGCAGCGGGATTTTGGGCCTTCGCGGCGCCCTCCTCGGCGAATCGCACCGTTCGCGCGATGGAAATCACCATATTTTCACCGCATCGCACCGTTGCGATCAGTCTCCGCACCGTTGCGATCGCCCTCCCGCCCGTTGCGACCGACCGCTACTGCGCGCGCGCCCGCAGCGCCGCCATGCGCATCGCCCGCGCCTCGGCCCGGCCCCACGCGAGCGAGCGCCGCGCCTCGATGCGGTCGCGCTCCGGGCCGCTCGGCGCCGAGCCCATGCCCAGCATCATGTCGGACCCTGCGCCCAGCGCCACGTCGGCCGCCTCGGCCCGCGAGAGCGCCGCGATCGCCGCCTCCGGTCGCAGCCCCGCGTTGCGCGCCGCGATCCACCGCGCCGTCGCCGCCCGCAGCCTCGCGCCGACCGCTCGCTCTGGCTCGCGCGCGCCCGTGACAGAGAACGTCACCACGTCGCCCGGTCGCATCGCGACCACGGCCGACGCGCGGTCCGACGGCCACACCGTGGCCCCCCCCTCTTCGGCGACGACGCGCACGCTGCCGTCGTCGGCCACCGCGACGAGCGCGCGCCCCGACGACACGATCACGCGGCCCGCGGGCGTGTCGACGCGCGCGGGCTCCGGGGCCATCAGCGGCGCGACGACCGCGACCGATCCGCGCCCCACCACGAGCGACACGCCCTCACGCATCGGCACGCGCACCTCGCTGCGCGCGCCG
>CAISKJ010000209.1 GCA_903885885.1 uncultured delta proteobacterium | reverse complement strand
TGCACGGTCGTGAGGTTTCACGGAGGCGTACCGGGGCCCCGGGTGCACGGTTGTGAGGTTTCACGGAGGCGTACCGGGGCCCCGGGTGCACGGTTGTGAAGTTTCACGGAGGCGTACCGGGGCCACGGGTGCACGGTCGTGAAGTTTCACGGAGGCGTACCGGAGGGTGGATGAACCATCGGGGCGACGATTCTGCTGTTTTGTGGCCCCCACTTGCCTTGACACGAACGGTGCGCGCGGCGATACGCCCCCGCATGCGCAGAGATGTGTTGGCGGTGGTGCTCGCGGCGATGGCGTCGGCGAGCTGTGCGACGAGTGACAGCCCGATTCTCGAGGCCGATGCGGCCCCGCAAGACGTGCCCGCGGCGATGGACGTCACGGCGATGGACACGCCCACGACGCAGGTGAACTGCGGCGCGGTCACCCAGTGCGGCACGTGCACGAGCCTCGGCCCCTGCGGCTGGTGCGGCGCCTCGAACTCGTGCGTGGCCGGCGCCGCGGCGGGGCCGAGCGTGGGCGCCTGCGCGGGCGGCTGGTCGTTCTCGCCGACGACGTGCCCCGCGGTCGACGCGAGCGTGCCCGATGTTCCCGTCACGCCCGATGTTCCCGCCGCGCCCGATGTTCCCGCCGCGCCCGACGTGACCACCGCGACCGACGCGGGCGCCCCCACCGACGCGGCCGACCCGTGCGCGTCGTCGACCACCTGCGGCGCCTGCACGGCCCAGGCGTCGTGCGGCTTCTGCCAGACCACCGGGCGCTGCCAGACGGGCAACCGCGACGCGCCCACGGTGGGCCCCGCGTGCCCGAGCGGCTGGGCGTGGGTCTCGACGTCGTGCAGCGCCCCCGCGACGGACGGCGGCACCCCCGCGACGGACAGCGGCACCGCGGTGGACACCTGCGGCAGCGCCACCACCTGCGGCACCTGCACGCAGCGGACGCAGTGCGGCTGGTGCCCGGGGCTCAACCGCTGCCTCCTCGGCACGGGCACGGGGCCCAACACCATGGCCGCCACGTGCGGGTCGTGGGCCTGGTACTCGGGCCAGTGCGGCGGCGACGCGGGCGCTACCGACGCGGGCGCACCCACCGACGCGGGCGACCCCTGCGTGAGCGCCACGACGTGCTCGACCTGCACCGCGCGGTTGCAGTGCGGGTGGTGCCCCGGCGCCAACCGCTGCCTCGTCGGCACGAGCACGGGACCCACGGGCGCCGTGGCGGCCTGCGGGACGTGGGCGTGGGTGTCGTCGGCGTGCATGGCCACCGACGCGGGGACGCCCACCGACGCGGGCGTGTCGAACACCATCCCGGGCTTCGGCGACCCGACGACGTTCAACGCGTCGGAGGTGGCGCGCGCGTGCCCCGCGGGGGGCACCCTGCGGCTGCAGGTGACGCGCGTGTACGCGACGCCGCGGGCCCCGTCGGGCTCGCCGTGGGACGGCATCCCGGGCGTGACCGACTTCGTCTGCTCCGCCGCGTCGGACCGCATTCGCACCGCCCTGCGCGACCAGATCAACGGCGCGCGCATGGGCACCGGCGACCTCATCGACCGCCTCGTGGGAGACCGCTTCCGCGAGGTGGTGAGCTCGCAGTGCGGCACGGCCGCCGACTGGTTCCTCGGTCGGTGGGAGGGCCCTGACATGTATGCCAGCCTGTTCTCGCCCGCGACCGCGACGACGAACCGCTGGCGCACCACCACCGAGAACGACAGCTGGGAGGCCCCGCGCGCCGGCGCCACCTGGGCCAACGCCTACGTCGACGTGCCCTGCTCGGCCCTCGGCGCCTCGCAGTTTCGCCTCGAGGTGCGCGACGCCGACGTGATCGGTTCCGACCTCGTGGGCAACCTCACGTTTCGCGCGAGCGAGGTGTCTCCCCGCGCGATCTGCACCGGGTACGCCTTCCACGAGGGCGTCGAAGGCATCGCGGGCGCGCTCTTCCGCGCCTCGGTGACCGGCGGCACGCAGAACTGCACCGGCCTGCGCTGACCGTCGTCGCGCATCGCGCCGCGGGGGGCGTTGCGGTATGCACCGCTCCCCCCGCGTGACCTCCTCCCGCTCCCTCTACGACCCCCTGCGCTACGGCCTGCGCGCCCTCGACGTGATGGCGCGCGCCGACGCCAGCGTGGCGGCGCCGGGCCGCTCCGACGACGCCTTCGCGCCGTACCCGCTCCTGCGATCGCCCGCGCGCGACGGCGCGGCCCTGTCGCTGCGGCTCTTCTCCGACGCCCCCGACGACGCCACGGGCTTCGTGCTGCGCACCGACGACGTGCGCGCGCTCGCGCCCAGTCCGGGCCGCGCGGCGGCGTTCTTCGAAGCGCACGCGGCGGGCCTCGCGCGCGGCGACGACGACGACCTCGTCGTGGGCCTCCCCCTCGTGGTGTTCTCGCAGGGCGGGCAGCGCCGCACCGCGCCGCTCCTCTCGTGGGCGGGAGGGCGCGCGGTGTGGCGCCGCGACGGCGCCGTCTGGCGGCTACCGCCGGGCGCCCGCGCGGGCTCCGAGATCACGGCGCCCACCGCGCTCGAGCTCCGCGGCGTCCCCCTCGACGACGGCCCCTCGCACGCCCTCCACGCGGGCGTGTGGAGCGCCCTCTTCGGCCTCGACGCCACGGCCCTCGCGCGCATCACGCAGGCCGGCCGCGCGGGCGTCGGCGCCCTCGTGCGCGCGGCCACCGTCGCGCTCTCCGCGGGCGACGAAGACCTCGACGCCCCCGTCGCCGACGGCCCCCTCACGCGCGACGACGTGCGCGCCCTCGCCGACGCCGTCAACGCGCTGCCCGCGTCGCGCGCCAACGCGCAGTGCCACCCGCACGCCCTCGCGATGCTGCTCCCCCGCGGCGACCCCACGAGCGGGCTGCGCGCCGAGCTGCGCGCGCTCCTCGGCGACGCGCCGCCGGCGAAGGGCCCCCTCGCGGTGTTTCTCGGCGCTGCGCCCGCGGCCTCGCGCGCGGCGCCGCTCTGGTCGCACGGCGCGTCGGCGCCTACGGCCTCGCAGGCCTACGCGGCCACCGCCTTCGAGGGCTCGCGCGACCTCGTCGCCCTGCGCGGCCCGCCCGGCTGCGGCAAGACCACGCTGCTCCATCACCTCACGGCGCAGGCCATCGCGGCGCAGGCGCTCGGCGAGGCGTGGCGGCGGGCGCCGTCGCGCGCGACGCCGTGGGCCCTCGTGGTCACGAGCACCAACAACGCCGCGGTCGACAACGCGCTCGCGCCCTTCGTCGCGTCGCGCGCGCTCCCCGTGGGACTGCGCGTGGGCAACCGCAAGACCCTCGCCGACGTGACGGCCCCCACGCTGCGCGCCGCCCTCGACGCGCTCGCCCTCGACGACGGCCCCTCCCTCGCCGACGCCCGCGCCGCGTTCGAAGCCCTCGCGGCCCCGGCCCGCGCGCACCTCCGCATCGTCGAGGCCGAGGCCCGCGCCCGCGCGCTGCGCGAGGGCGAACTGGCGAATCTGCGCGCCCGTCGCGAC
>CAISKJ010000208.1 GCA_903885885.1 uncultured delta proteobacterium | reverse complement strand
CCTCGCCCGAGGGCGACGCGAGGAGGCCCGGGAGCCCGCCGCCGCGCGACCGCGACGCGACCGTGCCCGGCTGCGCGGTGACCCACGCCTCGTTCTGCTCGACGCGAAACTGCGACACCACGGCCCCGTCGGGCAAACGGAGCCGATACTCGACGGGCGCAGCGCGCTCGCTGCCGTTGAAGAAGCGCTGCTGCACCGTGGTGACGGCCATGTCGCCGGTGATGCGTACACTCACGCGGTGCTCGTTGATCGCGAGGGGGTTGGGCGCCTCGCCGTCGGTCACGTGGGCCACCATGCGGCCCGCGCCGACCGCGCCGCGGTGCGACACGCCCTGCGGCGAGGCCGCGCCGCCGGTCCAGTCGTCCCACACGCCGGCGGGGTGCACGGTGAGGGCCCCGTCGCCCTCGAGCGACTCGCCCTGCGCGAGCTGCCCCTGACGGCTGCCCTGCTGGTACGACACCTCACCCCGCACCACGATGACCCGCGCGCCGCGCGCTCCCTCGACGGCGCGCTCGACCGCGAGGGCCGCGTCGGCGAGGCGGATCACCGCGTCGGGTCCCACGCCGAACACACGCTCGCCGTCGCCCCACGACGACACGCACACCCTGCCGCGCTCGACGCGCGCGCGACCGTCGGCGAACACCACCTCGCTGTCGCCCGCGACGCGCAGCTCGAGGCCGTCGTCGGTGCGCACCACGGCCCTTCCCTCGGGGGCCGTGCGCACGCGCCCGGCGACCTCGACGCGCCCCGCGCGCACCACGGGAGCGCTCCCCGCGGCGCCCGTCACCGCGACGCCGGGGTGCTGCGACTCGACGGTGGCGCACGTCGCGGCGCCCGCGGTCAGCGGCTTTCGATCACACGCCGCGACCGTGAGCATCACGGCGGGGACGATCCATCCGTAGGCCCTCATTGCACCCTCCCGCGCGCTGCGTTTACGGCACTCCCTGCGGTCGTCACGATCGGCCTCGCCGCGAGCGCCCCGTCGCGCGCGTCGAACGCGAAGCGCGGGTGCTCGGCGTCGAAGGTCACGCGCTGCCGCGACACGCGCTCACGCGCGGTGCCCTCGTTCCAGATCACGATCACCTCGGCGCTGCCGCGGACCCTGCCGCCGCCGCCGCGCCGAACCTCGACCTGCAGCGCGCCGGGGTCGTCGGCCCACACCGACGTCTCGACGGGAACGAGCGCAGCCACGAGGTCGGCCCGGTGCGCGAGCTCGTTGGCGTTCGAGACCCACAGCTCGGCCTCGTCGTCGGGGTGCGCCCAACGGAGCACCACGCGCACCGCGCCCGCGCTGCGCGCCGCGGGGCTGCGACGCCAGCGCGCCCGGAGCGCGGCGAGCGTCGCGGGGGCCACGCCAGGCTCGATGCCTGCGAGGGCGAGCTCCGTCGAGATCCACGCGGCGGCGGCCTCGGAGACCGTCCCCGCTGCGCCCGGCGCGGTCTGCGTCGTGACGCGCTCGGCGAGGCGCAGGGCCTCGTCGAAGCGGCCCGCAGCACGCGCGGCCCACGCGAGGCGCAGGAGAATTTCGGGCGCGTCGTTGAGCTGCGCCGCGAGGGTCTGAAACTGCCGGTACGCCTCGTCGGCCCAGCCGTGCGCGAGCGCAATGTCGCCGAGGCGCCGACGGGCCCACGGGTCGTCGGGGGCAAACTCCACGATCTCGCTGAAGGTGCGTCGCGCCTCGGCCTCGTCGCCGATGGCGAGCAGCGCCTCGCCCACGGCGGTGCGCACGCGCGCGTCGGTGCGCGGGTCTTCGCGCAGTCGCCCGGCCGTGCGACGCACCTCGGCGGCGTCGTTCACGGCGGCCGCGGCGTCGAGCACGAGGAGCGTGAGCTCGAGGTCGTCGGGGAAGCGCCGCGCGAGGAGTCGCAGCACGTTCACCCGCTCCTGCGGTGACGCAGCGCGCGCGAGCGCCGCGGTGAGCGTCTCGGCGTCGAGGCGCGCGAGGCCGAGCGACGAGGCGCGGCCGAGCTCGCCGGTGCGCGCGAGCGTGCGGAGCAGCACGTCGCGCACCCACGCGCGCGCGCCAGGCTCATTGCGAAAGCCCTGATAGAGCGCGAGCTGCCCGTCGACGGTGGTCACCGCGGCCACGATGAGCCGCAGGAGCGCCACGCGGTCGGGCCACCCGGGGAGCTCGCACGCCCGCTTCGCGTCAGCCCACACGCGCACCGCGCCCGCCGCGCCGCCCGCGCGGTCGAGGCGCTCGCGCCACAGGGGAACGCGGTCGACGAGGGTGACCGCCGCCGCGTCGCTGCACCGCGAGAGCACCCGCGCCGCGGCCTGCGCCGCGCTGCGGTTGTTCGCGCGGTCGAGGTCGGTCGCGCGCTCGTCGTCGCTCCAGCGACCGGTGCGCGCCCTGGCCTGCGCCACGTCGGGGAGATCGGCCGCGCGCTCTTCGGCGACCTCGAGGCGGTCGACCTCGCCGCGGTCGCGCCCGCCGGCTGCGTGCTCGAGCGCACGGAGCCGCGG
>CAISKJ010000207.1 GCA_903885885.1 uncultured delta proteobacterium | reverse complement strand
CCTCGGCGCGGGCAACCAGTGGTTCGTCATCGCCACGGGGCTCCTCCCCAGCACCGACACGGCCGTCAACAACGGCTTCGGGCTCCTCGCGGTGAACCAGACGGGCACCGTCGCGTTCATCAAGCAGAACCCGCGCGTCCACGTCGTTCACGCGGGCGCCGACGCCCCCGCCGTCGACCTCTTCGCGGGCCCCGCGGGCGCAGGCGCCAACCCCGCGCGCACGCTCCAGATCGTCGACAACCTGAGCTACCCCGTGCGCACGGGAACCACCACCACGGGCGGCATCGCGAACGTGCAGGTGCCCCCGGGCAGCTACGGCATCGACATCTTCCCCTACGCCGCGGGCAGCATGCGCCCCGCGGGCGCACCGGCCTTCACGGTGCCCACGGTCACCGTCGAGCCGGGCCGCCAGTACGTCGCCATCGCCGCGTACTTCCTCGCCCCGCAGGCGGCCCAGACGCCGCCCGACTCGGCCTTCACCGTACTGCCCCTCGAGTACGCGATGACCAACGACGCCATGATGGCCACGGCCCCGCGCATCGTCGCGGTGCACGCCTCGGGTGACGCGCCGAACGTCGACATCGGCGCCCTCGCGGGGACGGCCTTCACCCCGATCTTCACCAACGTGGCTCGCGGGGCGAGCTCCGCGGCTGCGGGCACCACCGCGCCGACCGGCGCGCTCGTGCTCGCGGTGCGCGCAGCCGGTGCAATGGCGAACGCCGCGACCTTCAACGTCGCGTTCAGCGCGAACCAGAAGGTGTTCGCGATCGCGTCGGGCGCGCTCACGCCGCGGCCCGCGGCGGGCGGCGGCCTCGCCGACCAGTCGTTCAACCTGAGCGCGGTGTTCGCCAACCCCGGCACCGTGCAGCTCGGCGACGGCGCGTGGAGCCTCGCGCGCATCAACCCCAACTGATCGCCCCTGCGGCGCGAGCCTCTGCCTACGACGGATCCATCGTGAAGCGCAGCGCGATCGTGGCGCGCGTAACGGCCGGATCGAGCTCGTACACCTGACGCTGGAACCACCCGATCAGACACGCCGCGGGCTCGCGGTCGGTGAGCGTCCCTCCGGTGCGGAGAACGTTCACCACCGCGTGACGCGGCGCCCCCCGCGCGAGCGTGAGCGAGAACTCCAGCGTGCCCTCCGCGGGCCCCCAGGTGTTGAGTCGCACGTTGTAGCAACCGCGGAGGGCCGCTACGTCGCGGTCCACCTGCACATGCAGCCGCGTCGCGGCCTCGGGCACGTCGGTCTCGACGGAGGTCACCGCGACCTGCCCCGTTCGCACGGGCGGGTTCGCGCGCGGCGTGGGTGACGGTGTCGGTGTCGCGGGCGCAGTGGACCCGGCGCTCGTCGCAATCGTCGTGAACGCGCCGAGGTCTGTCGCGACGGGCCTGTGCACGGAGAAGGTCCAGCGGGCCTCGACGGCGGTGACCTCGTTCGTGCGCGACGACGGAAACGAAGCCGACTGAATGCGCTCGGCGAAGCACCTGCTCGTGGCGAAGGGCACGCCGTCTTCGTCCAACACACGCGTGCGAAACGCCCTACCTCTGGAGTCGATGAGGATTGCGATGCGAAGCTGGTTGCGTGGGCCGAAGCTGCCCATGGGGCACGTGAGGAGCGTGCTCGTCGCGCGCTGCAACCCGGTGCGCACCGCGGCCGGGCGCAGCGGGCCGCGCGCCACGACGCCCACGAGGCGCATCGGTGCGGCGGCGCGCGGCTGCGCGGAGGCGCGCGGAGCGAGGGTCGTCGCGAGGGCTGCGATCGTGAGGGCGTAGGGGGCGCACCGCGGGCTCATGGGCCGCGAGTTTCGCACGGTCGTGGACGGAGGGGGCGCACGGGGCCCTGCCGCGATGCGCGGCAGTCACCGCGCATCACGCGTCTCCACATGCCCAATGCGCTTCACGGCAGGGCCCCCATGAACGCGAGCGCGCGGCTCACTCGATCGTGAACTCGCGGACGTCGGGCGCGACGAGCGCCTTGTCGACGTAGCGATGGTCCGGCGCGGAGTAGAGCACCATGTGAAGTTCGCCGCGTACGCTCGCGCGCGCACGGGGGCGTGCGCTGCGATCGTCGGTGTTCGCAGCGGCGGCGATGGGGCGCACGGTCACCGTGTAGACGGCCTCGTACCCGTCGTTGCACCAAAGCGCCGAAGAGTGCCCCCATTGCGGTCGCAAGATCACCGGGACGATCGTCACTGGCGCGTTGTCGCCGAGCGCGCGAAAGCCCTCGGTGAGTCGGTGGGTCAGCCATGCGCGGGTGGCGATGGTGGGCGCGTAGTTCAGCCAGTCGCCCTCGTGGGTGACGCCGGGAACCTCTTCCATCGCCACCTCGGTGGCGACGTAGCTGAAGCCCTCTGCGTGGGTGCATCGCGCGCGCTGCAGTTGCCGAAAGATGCGCGCCTCGGGCGCGACGCCTTCCATCGGAAAGCGCGCCGCACAGAGCTGATGTAGACGCGCGCAGGCGGGGCTATCGCGGCCCCCGAGGCGCAGGAGCTCGTGCGCCTCAGCCAGGGTAAGGGTCGCCGTACGGTCCCAGAGATCGTTGAGTCGCGCGGAGCGTCGATGCCAGTCGCGATCGGCGCTCGACGCTTCGTACCGACGTGGCGACGCCGTCGCACGCACCTCCCGCTGGCGCTGCGACCGCAGAACCGCGCACTCGACAACGCACGCGGCCATCGCACCGCCCGCGAGGGCCGTCGCAACGCCGACGAGGATCTCTCGTCTCCGCGCGGCGCTCGCGGTCTGCGAGGTCGTTTGCTCGATCAGCGCGCGCCATGGGTCCTCGCGGCGAGCGCCCTCGTCGAAGCGCGCGCGGTCGATGCGCTCGGTGAGGTCGTCGGCCCAGCGCGGAGCCTCTCCCCGCTTCGAGAGCGCATGGTCGCCGTACCGGTAGACACCGTCGCGCTGCGTGACGTGCTCCGCGGGGAGCACCGCCACCGCGTGCGCGTCGACCAGCACGACGGCCGTCGGCGCGAGAAACATCGCAGGCCTGCGCGACGCGCGCACGCGAGGCCACACGACCGCCGCGAGCAACAACGAGGTGATCGCCGCGACCAGCAACGCGCGGGAGGGTGCTGCGAACGCGGGCTCCACCGCCGTGAGAACGCCCGGCCCCGCCGCACCGCCCAGCACCATCGCGGCGAGCCCGAACACGCCGCCGGGCATCGACCACAAGACGCCCGCGGGGGGCGTGATCGCTTCGAGCGCCCCGAACTCTGCCAATGCCGCGCGGACCTCACCCGGTAGCGCGGTGCGCGCGATCCATCGAAGAGGCGGAGCTTCGAGCGACGCGACCGGGAGCCTCACGATGACACCGTATCGCACAACGGCGCGCGCGACGTGGCCGCCCCCGACGGTACCCCGCAACCGCCGCCGTCAGAACCGGCCCATCACACCAATCTGCGCGGCGACGATGAGCTGCGTCACCGACGACTCGGTGGTGCGCTCGGTGCTCACGCTGCCGACGGTGGTGCGCGTCGTCGAGGTGACGGCGCCGAGCAGCGGCAGGTCGCACAGGAGCGCCAGCGTGAACGAGAAGTGGGGGTCGACGGCGTACACGAGCATGGGCTCGAGGTTCACCCACAGGGGCACGTAGGTGACCTTCGAGGTGACGCTCACCGTGCCCGGTGTACCGTCGGGCGAGGCGCTCATGTACGCGAGCGTGACGCCCGCGCGCGG
>CAISKJ010000206.1 GCA_903885885.1 uncultured delta proteobacterium | reverse complement strand
GTGACGATCAGCGCGTTGAGCACCTCCATCGCGATCTCGATGGCGGTCTCGACGCGCATCGGACGTTCGTGCTGAAGGCGCTGCGTGACCGTCTCGCCCTCGAGGCGCTCCATCACCAGGTAGGGCGTCGCATCGTCGAGCATGCCCATGTCGTGGACCTCGACGATGTTCTTGTGCCCGAAGCGCCCCACGACGGCGGCTTCGTTTTGAAAGCGGGCGAGGGCGACCTTGTCGTTCACGTAGCGGGCGTGCAGGGTCTTGATGGCGACCGGGCGCGCGAGGCCCACGTGGATGCCGTCGTACACCACGCCCATGCCGCCCTTCGCGATCACCCCGAAGATGCGGTACCGGTTGTCGATGAGCTGGCCCACGAGCGGCGCCTCCGACGAGGGCCGCGGAAGCGCGTGGGGCTCTTCCCGCTCGCCGAAGGGCAGCGCCACCGCGCTCGGCGGCCAGCGAACCGCAGCGCGGTTGCCGTCGCCCGCAGGGCGCTGCGCCGCGCGGTTGTCGGGGAGCGGGGCCGCGGGCGGCAACGACGACGAAGAGATGGCGCTGGGCGACGCGAGGGCCGAGGGCTGCGTCGGGCCAAACTGCTGCGACGGCGCCGACGAACCGAACGGCTGCGACTGCATCGGAGGCCCGGAGAACGTCGAGGCCCGGAGCCGCGGCTGGCGCGGAGGCGCTTGCGGCGAGACCGCAGGCTGCACCGTCGGGAGCGCCGGGGGGCGCACCGAGGGCGTGGGCTGCGCGCGGCCCGTGGGCACCGAGAGCGGCGTCGCGGTGGGGAGCGAGGGCGGCCTCAGCGACGGCGCACGAGCCAACGCAGGCGGCGCCACGCTCTGGCTCCGCGCGTTCACGGGAACGCGATGCACCGGGCACATCACGGTGTCGGCGGAGTGGGGCAGGCCACAGTGGGGGCACCGAACAAAGTGCTGCGTCATCGCATTTCCCGGGCGAGCAGTATGCGTGGCCGCGGGGCTGCCGATCAAGCGCCGAATGGCCGAGGTTGCGGCTGTTACGAATTTGCACGTCGCCCCCATGCCTCGCGTACCCTCGCGCTACGGCTCCCCCTCAAAGGCTGCCGACCCGCGAGCCCGCCAAAGCAGAGCGGGCCGCACGATGAACAACATCTCGGCGGAATTTCGCGGTAAAGTGTGAAAAGCCCTACGTCTGTTTTCGGGTGTGCAGCGCATCGGGGACAGCCGCTTTCTGGGGGAGAACGACAGGCGTGAACATGAACACCGCAGAGAAGGTCGCGGACGCATTGCCCGACAACGACTCCGATCCGTTGCTCGGGATGGTGATCAACCAGAAGTTCAAGATCACCCAGCCGATCGCCGTGGGAGGCATGGGCACGATCTACCGCGGCGAGCAGCTTGTGCTGGCGCGTCAGGTCGCGATCAAGGTGCTCAATCCGGCGTATACGGCGAACCTGCGCGACCCTGCGTTTCAGAAGCGCTTCTTCCTCGAGGCGAGCATCTTGTCGCGGCTGCAGCACCCGAACATCGTGACCGTGTTCGACTATGGCCGCATCGACGGGCTCGACGCCGACCGATTCTTCATGGCCATGGAGTTCCTCCCGGGCGACACGCTGCACCGTCGTCTGCGGTCACGGGGCTGGCTTACGCCTCCCGAGGCGCTTGGCGTTGCCCGACAGCTCGCGCGCGGACTCCGCGAGGCGCACAAGCACGGCGTCGTGCACCGCGACATGAAGCCGTCGAACGTGATGCTCGTGCCCGACGAAGACGGCGTCGAGATCGTCAAGATCCTCGATTTTGGTCTCGGCAAGGTGCTCAGCGACGACTCCGAAGAGCTCACCCAACAGGGTTCGTTTCTCGGGTCGCCACGGTACATGTCGCCCGAGCAGATCGCGCACGGGAAGGTCGATCACCGCACCGACGTCTACTCGCTCGGCGTGATGCTCTATCAGATGCTCTGCGGCAAGGTTCCCTTCGAGTCTGACAAGAGCGTGCAGATTCTCATCGCGCACCTGCAGACGCCGGTGCCGCCGATGAAGCAGCGCAACGCCGACGTCGATGTGCCCGAGCCCATCGAAAACTTCGTACGGCGCTGCCTCGAGAAGAGCCCCGACGCGCGCCCCGCGAACATGGACGAGTTCATTCGCCAGCTCCGCGAGTGCGCCTCCACCATGGGCCTCACCGCGGGCTTCGGCACGTCCACGTCGGTGACGCTCGACTCGGCGCCCCTCGCGGCGCAGTTCAGCGGTGAAAACAACGGAGCGCCGCCGCCACCGCTTCCTGCGACGATCCAGCCGACCGACGACGTCGAGGTGATGCTCTCGACCGGCGCCGACGTCGAGGTCTCACTCGGCGAGCCGCCCGCCCCGGCCCACGCGCCGGCTCCGCGCGCGGTCCCCGCACCGCCGACACCGCCCACGCGACGTGAGCAGGAGCTCCTGGGACAGTCGCGCTTCGGGTTCTTCGTCGGCGGCGCCGGCCTCGTGCTGATCTGCGCCGCGTTTATCGTGCTCGCGCTGCGTCAGCAGCCGGTGCAAACCACGGTGCAGGCGCTGCCCACGGCCAACCCGTCGGACCCGCAGCGCAACTTCACCCTGATGATCGATTCGTACCCGCAAGGCGCCGACGTGTACGAAAACGACCGCCGCCTCGGCTCGACTCCCATGCAGCTCTCGGTCGAGAACGACCGTGTGCGCGCGCAGCCGCGGCAGATCACTGTGCGCCGCCAGGGCTACATGCCCTACTCGATCCTCCAGGGCCCCTCCGACGGCAACGTGCGCATCGTTGCGACGCTCTCGAACGAGCCGCAGCAGCAGCCGACGCAGCAGCAACCCGCGCCGCAGTACGCGCCGCAGCCGCAGTATGCGCCGCCGCAGCCCGGCCTGGCGCCGCAGGTGCAGGCGCCCGTCGACGATCGCTCGCAGCCCCGTACGCCGCGGCGGCCTTCGACCCCGCGCGTGACGCCCCCCAGCAGCCACACCGGCTCGTCCAGCCCTCCGGGCCTCGAGATCACCACCGAGCGCTGAGTCTTCGGCGACGACCGCTGCGTCACTTTGGCGCGGGCGTGTCGCACGAAAATGCTTCTTGCGTGGGCGTGCGAGGGGATAGTCTGTCGGAGCAAAGGCTCTCCGATCGACTGCTCCCGCGAGGCTCTAGAACGTCATGAAGCTCCGTAGCGCCCTGTTGTTGATCCTGTCTGCTTCGGTGGCCGCGCCGCTCGAGATGCCTTCGGTCGCGTGGGCCGACGACCTCGCCGACGAGGCCGACCTGCACTTTCGCCTCGGCACCGAGGCCTACGCGGGCCGCGAGTTTCGAAGCGCGCTCGAGCACTTCCTGGCGTCGAACCGGCTCGTTCCGAACCGCAACGTCATCTTCAACATCGCGCGCACCTACGAGCAGCTCGCGCAGTATGCCGACGCGCACCGCTACTACACACAAGCCCTCGACGTAGAGCAAGACGCCGCGCGTCGTACAGTGATCACCGACGCCGTCGCGCGCATTCGCCCCTACGTGGCGGTTCTTCGGGTGCTGACCGACCCGCCCAACGCGACGATCTTCATCAATCGCCGCGACCTCGGGCCGCGCGGCACGTCCCCCAGGAGCCTCGCGTTCCCGCCGGGACGTTATCGCGTCATTGCCGAGCTCGAAGGGTACGAGCCCGCCGAGTCGCCGGAGATGCAAGCGGGACTCGGGCAGGAGACGCTCATCAACCTCCGGCTCACGCGCATCGTCGGCAACGTGCGCGTCGAGGGCGACGCGCCGGGCGCGACCGTTCGCGTCGACAGCCCCGACGGGACGCCCGCGGGCCGTGTGCCGTGCGACCTCGTGCTGCCGCCCGGGCGCCACCGCCTCTTCGTCTCGCAAGAGGGCTTCGCGACGAGCGAGCAAGACATAGAGGTGCAGCCCCGCGCCACGGTGACGGCGCGGCCGCACCTCTCGCCGCTCACCGGCACCCTGGTGATCAACACCGATGAGCGCGACGCCCTGGTCGAGGTCGACGGTCGACCGATGGGCTTCACGCCCGTGGTGGTGAGCGTGCCCGTGGGCGATCGGCGCGTGCGCATTTCGCTCGCGGGCTTTCGCTCCATCGAGCAACAGGTGACGATTCGGAGCAACGAGCAGACGCGCCTCGCGCCCGAGCTTCGGCAGGTCGAAGAGGTCGAGGCGGCGTCGCGTACGGCCGAGGCCGTCGAAGACGCGCCGAGCTCGGTCACCATCATCCCGGGGCAGGAGCTCCGGGCGATGGGGTACCCCACCATCGCCGAGGCGCTGCGCGGCGTCCGCGGGATCTTCGTCTCCGACGATCGGTTCTACCCGACGGTGGGGTTCCGCGGATTCTCGCGCATGGGCGACTACGGCAACCGCGTGCTCGTGCTCCTCAACGGACAGCCCACCAACGACAACTGGGGCTTCTTCTCGTTTGTGGGCTACGACGCGCGCGTCGACCTCGAAGACGTCGAGCGCATCGAGGTCGTGCGCGGCCCGGGCTCGGTGCTGTACGGTACGGGCGCCGTGTCGGGCGTGATCAACGTCGTGACGCGCGGCCGCGACGCGCGGCAGGGCGTCGGCGCCACGGTGTCGACCGTGGAGGGCAACATCACCCGCGGGCACGTGCAGGGCACGCTGCGCTTCGGCCCCAACGCCGGCCTCTGGACGTCGGTCTCGGCCGCCACGTCACCGGGAAGGGATTTCGAGTTCCCCGAGCTCGCGCGGCCCGCGGATGCGACGACGGGTGACCCGGGATCCACGGGGCGCTCTGCCGGCGCCGACGGCTTCGACGCGATGACCGTGCAGGGCCGCACCTGGGTGGGCGCGTTCTCGGCCCAGTGGATGCTCAATACGCGCACCAAGCACGTGCCCACGGGCCTCGCTGGGACCATCCTGGGCGACTCGAGGACCTACAACTCGGACACGCGCGGACTCTTCGAGCTTCGTTTCGAGCCCCGACTCTCGGAGCGCGTTCAACTCTACACACGCGCTGCGTTGAATCACTATAACTTCGCCAGCGCCAACGTGTTTCCAGGAGCTGGAGCAGCACGCGAGTTCTTCAGCCGTGAGCGCTTTCTTGGAACGTGGACGACCGCCGAGGCCCGCGTCGCATTCACGCCGCTCTCCTGGATGCGATTGATGCTCGGTGTCGAAGGGCAGTTTCACTTTCAAGCGCAGCAGCATGGTGAGGGCTACGGAACGGGCTGTGCGGCCGCTCAGAGTTCCGAGTGCGAGTCGTATCTGTATCTTCCAAACAATGAGCCCCAGTATTCCGCAGATGCTTACGACAATCACCCGTTTCAGATCCTCGCCGGTTATATGCTCGCGGACTTCACGCCCTCTCAGCGGGTTCGTATCTCTGCTGGTGTGCGATATGACCAGTATTTCTTCGCTGAGCGTAGCTTCGGAGCCTTTTCGCCGCGTCTCGCGATAATTCTTCGGCCATACGATCGTGGCAACCTGAAGATCATGGCGGGTCGAGCGTTCCGCGCACCCAGCGTCTACGAACAGTACTACAACGATAACTTCTCCTCGATTGCCCCGCAGAACTACGGCTCCAACGCTCCCCTTACGCCCGAAACCCTCTGGTCGGGTGAACTTGAGTTCACCCATAGGTTCTCGACGACGTGGACCGGGACAATTTCCGGGTTCACAAACTACTACGACAACTTCATTCAGAACGTCGCCGGCGCAGCAACGCCGCCCGCTACAATGGATGACCCCATGCCTGCTTCCGTGGGGCAATATCAGAACATCAACTCACCCGTACTCACCGTCGGAGGGGAGGTGGAGTTTCGCCGCGAATGGCGGCAGGGGTGGATGTTCAACGCGATGTACTCGTTTCAGCGTTCGGAGTACGTCGGCAGCGCGGCTGCGACACTTCGCAGGGTGCCCAACTCACCCGAGCACATCGCGTCGCTCCGCGGCGCCATGCCCATCATCGGGCGTGCTCTGGTTCTGGCGACGCGCTTCTCGTTCGAGAGCTTCCGCTACGATGGCAACGAAGCCGCGACCTCGCCTGACGTCCAAGGGCACACCGACAATGCCTACATCTGGGACGTGATGTTTAGCGGTCAGGAGCAGCGCGCGGGGCTTCGCTACGCCCTCGGGCTCTACAACGTGCTCGACTGGCGCCATTCGGTCCCGGTCGCGAGCTTCTTCAGCGCTCGCTCTGTGCCGCAGAACGGCCGCACACTGATGCTGTCCCTCGGCGTCAACTTCTGACTTCTTCGTCTCAGGCTACCGCATTGCTACGGCGGGACCCTCGCGATCGGTCAGCGACAGGCTGACATCGCAAGGGGGCCCGTCAGCCGACCTTTGAAGTCAAGGTCCCGTCGTCGGCCTCGTCGCCCGTCGTCGAGCCATCACGCTTCACGGTGATGCCCGAACGGCGCACGGAAGCGCGCTCGACTTCCTCCGCCTCTTCCTCACGCGCAAGCCTCATCAGAGCATCGCTGAGGGAGGGAGGTCTCAGAGAGACCCCAAAACTGTTTGCCGGACTCGCGAGGAAGGCCTCCGGGACCGAGGGCACCGAGAGGAGCGAAGGCCTCAACGAACGGGCCGTGCGCTCGACGACGGAGTACTTTCTTAGAAATGCCGCGGGCGCGTAGCTCTTCTTGCTGAAGCGAAGCCCCGACAAACCCAGATCTTGTTGAAAGTTCAGCTGCTCATACCCTCGTGCCGTGAGAAACTCTCCGATCTCCCGCATCAGAAACGGGTAGAGACCAGGGTAGGAAATGTCGGCCTTCCAGAAATGTGCCATCGCGAATCGTCGAGGGAGGAGCTCGATATTGGCGAATGCCACAAGTTTGTCGTGGGAAAATACGCCGATCCCGTGAACGTCGGGCAGAAACGGCACCGAGTCGAGGAAACGTTTAAACGCCCTAAACTCGTGGAGGTCGAACGTCTCCGGCGTACCTTTGCGCTCAGCCCACTTCTCAAACAGAGCGACCATGCCGTCGACGACGGTGTGATCTGTGAGATCGAGGAGAGCGACGCGGTGTTCGGGGCGCTCGCGGACGAATCGGTTGATCTCCGTGCGGCGTCGTTCGAGTGACGAACCCTCGAAGCTCCTAAGTCGGGCCACCGAGAGGACATAGTCGTTTCCGTCGATGTCCATCTCGGCGCCCATGAGGGGCTTGTCCATGCTGAGCGCGGCGAACTCGGGGACGAGCCGGAGCGAAGAGCCGTAGCCGCTTGCGGAAGAGTGTCGGATCAGCGAAGAGGCCGTCTCCGTGACCGCATTGTCTCCGAGGAATGTATAGAAGGGTGCGTCGGTAAGATAGTCAGCGAGGCGCACGACGAGGTTTCCGTGCAGCGTCGATATCGCGCACTGGTCGCTGGTGTTCCAATTCCACATACTGACGAAATTGAAGTCAGAGTATGGATCGAACCGTGACGCGTGAACATTCACCTCGGTGATGTCCGACAGTTGGAGCGGTTTGAAGCCGGGGAAACGCGGGATCATCAGGGCTCACTCCACGCGATTTGTGCGTTCATCCTGCCTCCGCGATCGCCAGACCGGTGAGCGCAACCACGACTCCGATCAGTCGCTGCCGCGAAACTTGCTCATTGATCACAAATCTACTCGCAATGTAGGTCAGCGCGGTGCCAGCCACAAGGTACACAATCACCGCGCTGGCGAGGGGAGCCCGCCGCAGCATCCACACAAACCCACCCAGGGCGAGGTTGCAGAGAGCGAACCCAAGCGCGAGCGCCCACGCGCCGCCTGTGCTCTTCGCCCATTGGTTTAGAAAGATGTCGCCGAGGCCGCCGATGAGGCCCGCCGCACCGGCTACGCAGTAATAAGTCAACTTGCTGCGTTCCTGATCCATGAGGATGGGAGGAGAGTATCGCAAGCGCTTACGTTCCACACGTATCTGGCAGAGAAAATGTCGAGCGACGTATACCGGCCGAGCGCTGTCTTGTCGGACGTTTGCGGCATTCCACTAGAGTATTCGTTGGTTCGGCGATGTGGCATTGCCGCTGCGGAGCGTAGAGCGCAGTTCGTGGCGTTGTGTGCACTCCTTCGTCTGAGTGGGCGCGACTTTCTTGATTGTTTGATCACGAGCCGGGGACATAGGTCGTGGAGAGCGTATTCTCTCGCCGCCTTGGCTCCGCTGACTTCTGTCTTGTTCGAGAATGCAATCCGCGCCACTCCTCGAGCGGCGGCGACGCAGAGGGAGGAAGTATCAGGGGGCAGCTACCGCGTTGGTCGATGCAGGCTGCTGCTGCGTCATGCAGTGGGGGCCTCCCGCGCCTCGGTTGGCGCCGAGCACCCATTGCAGCGGCACGATGCGCCGACCAGGAAACACCGCTCGAAGGGTTGCGAGCGCCTCTCGGTCCTTACGCTCAGAGAGCGCGCCAGGGATACTGAATGCGTAGGAGGGGGCCACTACCACGCCATTTGAGACGAAGAAGTTAAGGTAGCTCGTCGTCGAGACGATGCGGAGCCGATCACCCTCATTGATCACAGTGCCATCTTCGAGCGGAGAGAGGCTCGTGTACAGGTCGTAGAAGGGGTCGCCCGGGCTGAGATCATAGTAGTCGGGTTCGGCAACCGGCATTCGGACGATGCGATAGGGCCGACCATCGGTGTCGCGTGCCGCACGCATAATGCGATTCGCAGTTTCGAGGCGATTGCGATTGATCAGCGCTCGCTGTCTCTCTCCCGCGTCGATGCGGTTGATGTCTTCAGCGCGAATCTCTGCGAGCAGAACGGTATTATTCGGCGCGAACCGAATGAACTCGTCGATGTGACCGTCGGTGCCGCCGGGGTTGTATACGCCGCCCGGAAGAACGCCCCGCATGATGGCCTGATCTTCAACGAGGCCATCGGGGATCCAGATGACCTGTCGCACCCCGTAGCAACGCTTGAGTTCACGTTCCATCTCGGAGAGGTTCATGAACGGGTTACGGCGCCTCGCCACGGCCTCGGTTACGATCGCCGTGCCGTGACCGTCGACGTCAGTGTTGCCGCCCTCGTGGATCATTGAGCATCGGAAGGCAGGCACCTGAACAGCGGCCGCAATGTCACGGTCGATACGTTCGTCGTGCTGCGCAAAGTCGTCGGTGTAATTCGCGTAGCTCCAGAAGTCGTAACCCCAGTCGATCACGCTGACTTCACCGGCGGGATTGCGCGTAAAGACACCTCCGGTGTCTCGAAGCCAGAAGTCATTGTGCGCGATATGATGAAAATGGACGCGGCTGAGAGTGACTCCAGCATTCGTGAGAATGCCTTGGACTCGCGCCTCTTCCTCCGCGTCCTGCACCAGGAGGTTGATTGGAACGCGCGGCGACAGAGCCTGCACGAGCTCGATTGACAGATTCTCTGTCGGAAACTGGGTGCCTCCATAGGGGGAAACCCACCACCCGAGCCATACGGCGTCATGCTGCTCCCACTGAGCGGGAACGCTAAACCCCTGCTGGGTGAGCGTGTCGGTGGTGTTTGCGGTCGGAGAGGATTCGGGGGCCGCCTCGGTTCCGCAGCCGTGGAGTGCGAGCGAGGCGATGCAGGCTGCAAGGGTAGACAGAATCGACTTCTTCATACCAATCTCCAATTGGAGGGCGACTTCCGCCGGTGCGGCTTTGCGGGCGCTATCCCCGCGCGATGAGCGGAGGGAACGTGGCACACAACCGAGGCTCACCACAAGATCGCGGCCGTGCGCAAAATTGGCGCACGCTTTTGTGGGTTAGAACCAGGTCGTCGCGCCGACGGTGACGGTGTCCTGGCTGTCGGCGTTTGGGATGTCGACGCCGCTCGCACGCCGCACGGCGCCTGCGAAGTAGAGCGGGCCGTTGGCGTGGTCGTGGCGGTACTCGACCCGGAGCGACAGGTGCGACTCGGGGAGCAGTTCGACGGTGAATGTGCCCGACCCGAAGAGGTTGGCGCTGTCGAGCGCGAACACGCTCGCGCCGCGTTCGGGCACCCATTCTTTGACGATGTCGGCCCGGCCCGCGAGAAAGAGCCATGAGCGCAGTTCGAAGCGCGCCGAGACCGCTGCGCTGAACCAGCCGTTGACCCCCGTGCGGTTGGGCTCGAAGCCGCCGTAGACGTGCCCGCGGAGTTGCAGTCGGCGCGAGGCACGCAGCTCGGTGAAGAGGTCGAAGGTGTGGCGCACCCACGGGCCCTCGGGCGCGTCGCGGTCGCGCTCGACGCCGAACATGTATTGGGCGCTCACGAACAGTGCGTCGCCCGTTGTGTACTCGAGCTGGAGCAGCGCCGAGCGGTCGCTGTTGTTGTCATCGAGCACGCGGTCCATGCCGGCGTAGACGCCCGCACGCGCCGTGAGCCTGTCGTTGAACTTCCAGCTCGCGCGGCCGCCCGTCATCTGGAAGGGCGCGATGTAGAAGAAGTTGGTCGGCGACCAGGTCCAGTTGCGATAGACCTGCACCCACTCGACGCCGAAGGGAGCCACAAAGATGCCCGCCTCGATCGTGAGCGGAGTTCGGCCGAGAAGCTGCGGGCTCCATCCCACGGTGACTTCTTGCACGACGCGCCAGAGAATCTCTTGCTGCGCGCGCGGCAGCGTCGGCGCCGGGAAGTACGCGAGGCCGGCGATGGCGCCGAGCTGGAGCGTCGTGTGTCCGGCGACGGGTCCGATGCCCCAACTTACGTCGAGTCCGACGTTGTTGAGGGCGATGTGGTCGTGGTTGGGGTCGAAGAAGCGGAACGCGTTGACGCGGTTGGAGGGCGCGGCGAAATTGTACGAATAGTAGGCCTCGGCGTAGCCCGAGACCGTGATCGAGCGCCGGAGGCTGGACGCCTCCGCGGGCGCGTTCGGCGCCTGTGCCAGGCAGACGCCG
>CAISKJ010000205.1 GCA_903885885.1 uncultured delta proteobacterium | reverse complement strand
GATCTCGTCTTCGAACTCGACGTCGTCGGGCTTCCACGTCTCGGCGTCGCCGTCGAAGTCGGCGTCGGCGACCTCTCCCACGCAGCCCGCGAGCGCGAACACAACCATCCACCACCGTGCGCGCTTCATCTCCGCGCGATGGTAGTGCTACACCCGCGCGCCGCGCGATCGAAAGCGCCCTGCGCCGGGCGCGCGCTCAGCCCTCGTCGTCGCCCTGCGCCGTGGGCTCGTGCGCGGCGCCGGGGACCTCGCGGGGCAGCGCGCGGCGGATCGCGTTGAGGGCGCGCAGCACCGTCGCGTGGCCCTTCATCACCGCCTGCGCGCGCTGCGTGGCCACGTCGACCTCGACGTTCTTCGTGGCGTTGACCGTGGCGGTGCGCAAGAGGTCCGTGAGGTCGTCGTGGAAGCGCCGCAGCTCGTCGTCGGAGCCGAAGCGCAGGGTGCGTGATTCGTCGTCGTACTTCATCGGCCCGCCGTGCCGAAAGGATGGCACGACTGGCACCGCGGCGCGTCGGGGAAGTGCTGCGCGCGGTTCTGGTGGCACGCGACGCACTGCGCCCGCGCGGGGATCGACGTGCCGTGCGTGGCGTGGCAGCTCGCGCAGTTGTTGTGCGCGGGGTGCGCGTGCAAGAGCGTGGTCGACGCGCGCGCGTGGCACGTCGCGCACGTGGGCGCGGCGAGCCCCGGGCGCTGGTGGCAGTTGGCGCAGGCCCGGTGCGCGGGTGCGCCCGTCTGCGCCGCCGTCGCCTCGGCGGTGTGGCAGGTGGCGCAGCGCGTCCACCAGCCGGCGGCGCTCGACGGGCGGTCGAGGTGCGGCGCGTGGCACTGCGTGCAGGCCGTGTGGCGGCCCATGTGGGTGGGGCTGTTCATCGGCGCGTGGCAGCTCGCGCAGGGCGCCGTGAAGGTGGATCCGTGCACGGTGTGGCAGCCCTCGCAGCGGCCCCCGTGCGGCGAGTTCGACGGCCACGTGGTCGCCGTCGAGGCCGCCTGCGTGTGGCACTGCGGGCAGCGCTGCAGCGCCGCGCGCGCGGGCTGGTGCGGCTGGTGGCACGACTGGCAGCGCACGTGCGCCGAGCCCGGCCGCTCGGCGCCGTTGGCGTGCACGCCCGCGTGGCACGTGGCGCAGTCGGTGCCGCGCGCGGTGATGTTCGCGTGCGGCGCGTGGCACGAGGTGCAGGTGCCGCGGTGAATGGCCGTCGGCGCGGCGGGCTGCGCGTGGCAGCGCACGCAGGCGTTCTGCGCCGTGACGCGCGAGGCGTCGTGGGGCGTGTGGCAGTTCGAGCAGTTCTGGTGCGCGGTGGCGATGCGCGGGGCCACCGAGGCGGCCTCGGCGGTGTGGCAGCGCGCGCAGCGCGTCGCGTCGGCCGCGGGGGGGCCGTGCGGCGTGTGGCAGTTGACGCAGTTCTGGTGCGGCTCCGGGCCGTTGGCGACCCCCGCGGCGGGCTGCGCGTGGCAGCGCGCGCATGCGGTCGCGTCGGGGGGGCGCGGGCTGTGCTGCGCGTGGCACGAGAGGCAGTCGCGGTGCGGCTCCGGCGGGGCCGTGCGCACCGCGGCGCCGGGGGCCGTGTGGCACGTGGCGCAGGTGTTCTTGTTCGGGAGCGGGCCGTGCGGGTCGTGGCACCCGACGCACTCGCCGTGGCCGACGGTGCCGCGCGGGAGCGAGTTCGACGGCTCGGCGTGGCAGCCGCGGCAGTCGTCGGTGTGCGCCGTCCAGGTGTGGGGGCGGTGGCAGCTCGCGCAGGCGCCGTCGTGGGGCCAGTCGGGGTGCGGCGGCGCGCTCGGGGCGCCCGCGTCGGGGCGCGCGTCGGGGACGGCGTTCGCGGCGCCGGAGACGAAGGTCACCCACGGGGTCACGCGGTTCTCGGCGCGGCGGCCGCGGTCCATGGGAGGCGGCGGCTCGTGGCAGCGGCCGCAGTCGATGCCCGCGCGCTCGCGGTCGGCGTGCACCGCGTGGCACCCGAGGCACGCGCGGTGCCCCTCGGGGCCCGCCGCGACCTGCGCCGCGATGGAGCCGCGGTGGCAGTTCGAGCAGTCGTTGCCGTCGCGTGCGGCAGACTCACCGGGCGCGCGGTGCGGGTTGTGACAGGTACGACAGTCCATGGAGCCGTGGACGCGCGCGGCGTCGACGCGCTCGCTGTGGGCCACCGTCGCGGGCGCGTGGCCGGGGCGCTCGCCCGCGTGGGAGGGCGCGAAGGCGTGGCAGCGCACGCACGACGCCTCGTCGCGGGGCTCGGAGCGCATGGGCACGTCGCGGTGACACGACGCGCAGCGCTCCTGGGCCGACGGGCGCTCGTGGAGCGAGCCGGCGTGGCAGCGCACGCAGTCGGTCGCGCCGGCGCCGCGCGCGTGCTGCGCGTGGCCCGCGGTGGTCATGAGGCGGCGCCAGTCGCCCGCGCGCTCCGGGTGGCAGCGCGCGCACGACCCGCGGTCGACGGCGCTGTGGGCGCTCGTGACGGGCGATTTCGTGAGCGCGTGCGCGAGGAGCCCGAGGCGCTCCGCGGTGCGCGTGGCGTGGCAGCCGGCGCAGCCCACCGCCGCGTGGCCGGGCGTGTGACCGGGCACGCTGGCGTGGCAGCGCGCGCAGAAATCGTCCGATCGTGTGGCGCGCCCGGCGCCCGCCACGAGCGCCATGAGCGTCAGGGCGAGCCCGATGAGGGCGCCCCACGACGGGCGCAGCCTACGACGGGTTGGGACCGGGTCGCTCACTGCGTCTCCTTGGCGCGTGAGCGGAGCGCGAGGAGGGCGCTCAGCGCGAAGAGGATCCCCACCACGGGGATCCAACCCCGACGCTGGCGGTCGCGCCGCGCGAGGGTGTCGCGCACGGCGCGCCGCGAGGCCGTCGCCGCGCGCGTGATGTCACCCGCGGCCTCGCGCACGGCGCGCTCGTCGAGGGTGTGGAGCACCACGTCGAGGCGCCTCCGCGCGGCGCGGGCCTCCTCGAGTCGCGCGGCGCCGTCGGGCACCGTGAAGCCCGCGCGGTCGGCGCGGCGGAGCGCGTCGTCGGCCTCGTCGAGGGCCCGCAGCGCCTCCGAGCGAATCGTGTCGAGCTGGCCCGCCACGGCGAACGAGCGCTGCGCGCCGCCGTGGCACCGCGCGCACACGCTCGACGCGCCGCCGCCGAGGAGCGCGCCGTCGGCCTCGGAGACCGCGTGGCTCCCGTGGCACTGCACGCAGCCGCTGAACCCGAGGCGCGCGAAGGGGGCCGCGTGGGGGCTGCGCGCGAAGGCCTCGGCCTCGCCGTCGTGGCAGCTGCCGCAGCGGGCGTCGGGGCCGCCGGCCTCGCGGTACTCGCCGTGGGCCCCGTGGCAGCTCGCGCACGTGGGCGCCTGCGCGTTGCCGCGCTCGACGAAGGCCCGGCCGTGCACGCTCGCGCGCCACGCCGAGGGGGGCTCGGCCGCGGGGCGCTCGCCGCGTACGGCGGTCGGCCCCGTGTGGCAGCGGCCGCAGGTGTCGGCCACGCGCGACGGGTGCACGGGCGACGCGGGGTCGCTCACGTGGCGCACGTCGTGGGCGCCGTGGCACGACACGCACGACGGCGCGCGCACGCGCCCTTCGCCCACGGCGTGGCCGTGCGCGTCGGCGCGAAAGAGGGCGAGCTGATCGACCTGGAGCGTCGCGCTCGCGCGGCGGATGAAGCGCGCGTCGGCGTGGCAGGCGCCGCAGCGCTCGGTGGCGGTCGCGAGGTCGGGGCGCGCGATGAAGCCCACGGCGGGGTCGTGCGCGCGCGTAGAGGCCTCCTCGGGGCGCCCGCCGTGGCAGCCCGCGCAGCCCACGTGGGCGCTGCCGTGCACGCTCGCGCGCGCGGCGAGGGCGGGGTTGCGCAGGCGGTCTTCGCGGAGCGTCTCGTGGCAGGTGGCGCAGCGCTCGGTCGCGGCGCTCTGGGCCCACGCCGCGGGGGCCGCGAGGGTGAGCGCGAGCGCGAGGGCGGTTTCAGCGAAGGAGCGCAAGGATCATCACCCCCAGCACGAGCGCGTACAGCGCGAGTCCGAACCAGCGTGTGGCGCGCCCGAGGGCGCGCTCGATCCCCGGGAGCATCACCGCGCCCAGCGCGAGGAGCGCCGCGAGGGTGAGCACCACCGTAACGCCCGACGCGCCGAGCACGTCGGCGGGCGCGATGCGCAGCAGCGCGTCGAGCGGGGCCATGAACCACGACGGCCGCGCCTCGCCCGTGAGGGTGTCGGCCGCCGCGGGGGCCGCGCCGAGCCCGAGGGGGCGCACGACCGCGAGCGCGAGCAGCGCGCCGAGCGTGGCGGGCGCCACCGCGAGCATGCGCGTCGCGAGCTCGGGCATCACGCGAACGCCCTTCTGCGAAGGCTCGTGGGCGAGGTGACCCACCGCGTGGAGGGCGAGCGCCACGCCGAGGAGCGCCCAGAGCGCGGGCAGCGCGCCCATGTGGAGCCCCTGCACGCGGGCGAGGTCGGTGAGGTCGGGGCGGGCGCCGCCGAACACGATCGCGCGCAGCGCGGGGCCCGCCAGCGGGAGGTGCGCGACGGCGCCCGAGGCCACGGCGGCCTCGAGGGCGCTGCGCGACGTCCACGGGAGCAGGGTGCCCGTGAAGGCCGAGGCGAGCGCCGCGAACCAGGCCACCACGACGGCGCTGAAGGCGACCTCGTGGGGCTTGCGGTGCAGCGCCCCGGCGAGCATCACGCCGAGGAGGGCGAAGAGCGACGCGAGCAGCGCGTGCGAGGCCCACCCGTGCAGCGAGCGCACGAGCTCGCCGAACTCGACGTGGGTGATCACGTGCTGCACCGAGGCGCGCGCGCCGTCGCGGTCGGCGCGGTAGTAGAGCGCCAGCAGCGCGCCCGTCGCGACCTCGACCGCGAGGAGCGAGCCGCACAGCGCGCCCAGCAGCGCCGCGGGGACGCCGAGGCCCCCGACGCGCGCGTCGCCGAGCCTGCGCGCGAGCGCGTCGGCGGGGTAGCGCGCGGCGAACCAGGAGGGGGCGCTCACCCGGTCCATGCGCGCCTCCGCTCGATGACGACGGCGCCGCCCGCCTCGGTGACCTCGTAGGCCGCGAGGGGCGCCGGCGCGGGGCCCGCGACGACGCGCCCGTCGACGCCGAAGCGCGCGCCGTGGCACGGGCACTCGATCTCGCGCGACGCCCGCGCGAAGCGCACGGTGCACCCCAGGTGCGTGCAGCGCGCGGCGAGGGCGCGCACCTCGCCGTCGGGCAGCGCCACCACGAGCACGGGCTCGCCGCCCACCTCGACGAGGCGCGAGCCCGCCGCGCGCAGGGCGTCGAGGGCGAGGGTGACCGACGCGCTCGCGCTCGCGGAGCCCT
>CAISKJ010000204.1 GCA_903885885.1 uncultured delta proteobacterium | reverse complement strand
CTGCCCCGCCGCGCAGACCGCGCCGCACGCGCCGCAGTTTTCGCGGTCGGTGGGCAGCGACACGCACGTCCCCGCGCACCCCGTCCGCCCCGTGGGGCACGTGAAGCGGCAGGCGCCCCTCGCGCAGATTTGGCCTGCGGGGCAGGCGTTTCCGCACGCTCCGCAGTTGGAGGGGTCGCCGTCGAGGTCACGGCACGTGCCCGCGCAGTTGCTCTGCCCCGGCGGACACGCCACGACGCACGCGCCCGCGCGGCACACCTGCCCCGCCGCGCAGACCGCGCCGCACGCGCCGCAGTTGCTCGCGTCGACCTGCGTGGCGACGCACCGCCGCACGCCGTCGCTCTCGCAGAGCTGCAGCGGCGCGGCGCACTCGAAGCCGCACACGCCCATGGAGCACACCTGCCCGGTGGGGCACGTGTTGCCGCACATGCCGCAGTTCGCGCGGTCGCTGGTGGTGCTCACGCAGACGCCGCCGCATCCCGTCTGACCCGTCGGGCACGAGAGGCGACACGCGCCCATCTGGCAAAGCTGCCCCGCAGGACACGCGGTGCCGCACGCGCCGCAGTTCGACGAGTCGTTCTGCGTGTCGCGGCACGCGCCCGCGCACGTTGCGAAGCCCGCGGGGCACGAGAGCTGGCAGCGCCCGTCGGAGCACACGTTGCCCGCGGGGCACGCGTTGCCGCACGCCCCGCAGTTGCGGCTGTCGGCGCGCACGTCGACGCAGCGGTCGACGCAGAACGTCTGCCCCGCCGAGCACAGCACCGAGCACCGACCCGCATAGCACACCTGCCCCAGGGGGCATCGCACGTTGCACCCGCCGCAGTTGGCGCGGTCGCTCTGCGTGTCGGCGCAGAGGCGCACCCCCTCGACGGGGCGGCACTCGGTGAGCGTCACAGCGGCGGACGCGTCGGCGCCACCGTCGGCCGCGGCGGCGCAGCTCTCGACGCAGCGACCGCCCGCGCACACCTGCGCGGCGGGGCACTGGTTGCCGCACGAGCCGCAGCTCTCGCGGTCGGTGGCCACGTTCACGCATGTGCCGTTGCAGGTGGTCTGCCCTGGCGGACAGCTGTCCTGGCAGCTCCCGGCGACGCACACCTGGCGAGCGCCGCAGGTGAGCCCGCACGCGCCGCAGTTGGTGCGATCGTCGGCGAGGTCGACGCACACGCCGCCGCAGTTCTGCTGGGTCGTTCCGCAGCGGGTCTCGCGCGCGTCGGCGGCGTCGAGGGCGTCGGGCGCGTCGCGCGCGAGGTCGTCGGTTACATCGGTCGCGGCGGCGTCCGCGGCGCCTCCGACGACGGCGCGCGTGTCGCTGCACCCCTGCAGCGACGCCGTAACGGCGAGCGCGCAGAGCGTGGCGAGCGCGCGGAGCGTAGGTGTCTTCATGGTGGCCTCCTGTGGCGCGAGGGTGCGCCATCGTGGCCCGCAGTGTCGGGAATCGCGGCGTGAAATGGAAGCCGCGACGAGCCCGCGCGGGGCGCGACGCGCGCGACGTTGGTGCTGGTAGCGCGAACGAGGCCGCGCGATGATGCCGTTGGAGGAGACACCCCGATGGCGAAGTGGACGGCCGAGCAGTTGAAGCACATCGCAGACATCTTGATGGCGGCGGCGCATGCCGACGGCGACGTGCAGAAGGTCGAGGGGAGCGCCGTGCGCGAGGTCTTGAAGGGCCTCGCCGGGGGCGCGCTCTCGAAAGACCTCGCGGCGCGCATCGACGGCTTCAAGCTCGCGGCCTTCGACCTCGCCGGCGCCGCCGCGGCGCTCAAGCTCGGCGACGCGGCCGCGCGCAAGGATCTCTTGCTGCTCGTGGCGCGCGTGACCGAGAGCGACGACGTGCACGACCTCGAGGAGTCGGACTTCATCGTGCGCGTGGCCAACGCGATCGGCGCGGCGCGCGAAGAGTATGCGGGGCTCACCATCACGCTCGAAGAGAGCGTGAAGCCGCCGCCCCTGCCCGCCTCCTGACGCGCCCGCTCAGCCGCGCAGCGTGATCGGATCGTTGTCGAGGAGGAACCTCCGCAGGGAGGTCTCCTGCACCGACGAGAGGCGCGTGAGGCGCGCGCCGAAGCCCGGGTGCGGGCCTCCGAGCGAGGCCTCGCGCACGAAGGTCACAACGCCCTCGGTCTCGAGCATTCCCCCCGCCACACGCAGCGCGAGCGTCACCGCGGCCCCCACCGACGGCAGCTTGCGGAACGTCTGCACGAAGACCCCGCCGTCGCGGATCACGTCGCGGTCTACGCCCGCAGGCACATAACAATTCGAAGGCCCCGCCGCGCGGAGCTCGGCCTCGAACCGTGCGAGCGCAGGCGCTGCGGGCATCGCGTCGGGAGCGGCGGGGGTCGAGACCGACGCGGGCGGAGCCGACGTGCGCGCCGGCGGAGGCGCCGAGCCCGACGCCACCGCGATGGGGATGCCGCCCGATTCGAGCTTCTTTTCAAGCCGTTCGAGCACGGCGACGATCGAGGTGAGCACCGCGGGAAGCGTGCCGAGGCCGTGCTGCGCCGCGCGCATGAGCGGGCCGAGCGCCTCGCCCGCGGACTGCATCCGCTCGGCGAGCGCGTTCACCGTCGCCTCGGGGCCTGGCACCTTCACCTCGAGGGAGGGTCTCGCCACGGCGCGCAGGGCCGCCTCGAGCTTCGCGAGCTGGGGCGCGAGCTGCTGCACCGTCGCGGCCTGGTCGGCCTGCGAGCGGTCGACGCCGCGTGTGATCTCACCGCGCATCTTCTCGAGCTCTTCGCCCAGCGTAGAGAGGGTGCCCGTGACGCGCGACACGGGGTCGTCGTCTTTGCCGCCGACCTTCTTCTGCCGCGCGTACTCTTTCTTGATCGCCTCCCACCGGGCGCGCTGCGCGTCGTCGAGGCGACCGCGGAGCTCGGCGAGCTTCAAGAGGTTCTGCTCGGCGCCGGTGGTGAGCGTCTGCGACTCGCTCGCGTAGTGGTCGTCGATGAGACGCTCGACCTCGTCGGGCGTGTGCGCCGAGACCACCTTCTCGGCCACCTTGTTCATGTTGCGGTAGCTGCCCTGCAGCTTGAAGGGCGGCTCGGTGCGATAGGCGTCCTCCTGCGAGGCGCTCTTGATGTACTCCGCGTTCACGCGCAACAGCACAGCGCGCACCGCGCCGAGGTTGCGCAGCACCGCGGTGACCTCGGCCACCTCGGCCGCGCTGTAGGGGTGCGCGAGCTCCGTCGAGGGCACGGCCTCGCCCTCGGCCATGCGCAGCAGCACGTCGAGGTCTTTGGGCTCGCGGCCCGCGAGGGGGCTCAGCGTGCTGTTCGAAGTGAGCGCGTTCTCGAGGTACGAGCGCGCGAAGGCGTCGTCGCGGCCGCCCAGAATGTCGCCGAGGTTGTAGGTGTCAGCGCGGTTGGCGAGCATGTCGGGGATGCGAAAGCGGTCGCCCGACTCGGTGTAGGGATTGCCCGCCATCACCACGCAGAAGCGCTTGCCGCGGAGGTCGTAGGTGCGCGATCGGCCCTTCCACACGCCCTCGATGCGCCGCGAGCCGTCGCAGAGCGAGATGAACTTCTGCAAGAGCTCAGCGTTCGTGTGCTGAATGTCGTCGAGGTAGAGCATCACGTTGTTGCCCATCTCGAGCGCGAGGTTGATCTTCTCGACCTCTTGCCGCGACGTGGCGTTGGGCGCCTCGGCGGGGTCGAGGCTCAGCACCGCGTGGCCGAGCGACGGGCCGTTCACCTTCACGAACACGAGCCCAAGGCGGCTCGCGACGTACTCCATGAGCGTCGTTTTGCCGTAGCCCGGCGGGCTCACGAGCAGGAGCAACCCCATGAGGTCGGTGCGCTTCGCGTCGCCCGCGGCGCCGAGCTGCTTCGCGAGGTTGGCGCCCACGAGCGGGAGGTACACCTCGTCGATGAGCTGGTTGCGCACGAAGCTCGAGAGCACGCGCGCCGAGAACTCGTCGAGGCGCAGCCGACGACGCTCGCGCGCGGCCACCTCGGTGCGCGCCTTTCGGTAGGCCCGCCAGCGCGGCAGCGTCTCTTCCGTGAAGGCCTCGAGGCGCGCGAGAAACTCGTCGAGGCGCAGCGCCATGACCCGGTCGCGCACGCGCGGGTGCTGGCCCAGGAGGCCGTCCACGGTGGCCTCGAGCACCGCGCGCGATGGCTCGCGCTCGATGCGCCGATCGATCACGAGCGACACGGCCACCTCGCGCGCGAAGCTCGCCCACGCGGGCGCGCGCAGCGCGAAGCCCTCGACCCACGACGAGGCCAGCGCGAGGCGCTCGGCCGGGAGCTTCTCGAGCGCGCGCAGGTCGTCTTCGAACTGCCCCCGCGCCCCCTGCTCGTTGAGCTCGGCGTAGAAGGCCTCACGGAGCGCCACGGCCTCGGCCGCGAGGGCGCAGCGGGGCCGCTCGGCCGAGAGCTCGTCGACCAGGTCGCGCGCGGCGCGGCGGCGCGCGCCGTCGCTCACATCGAGCCGCCAGTGCACGGCCGTGGCGGTGAGCGCCGTCGCGAGGGCGCCCGTGAGCTCGTCTTGCGCGGCCGCCGAGGTGGTGATCGCGCGGAGCCGCGAGGCGCTGCGGCAGCGGCGCGCGAGCAGCGCCCGCGAGGCCTCGTCGAGCGTGGCGTAGTGGAGCACCCCGAGGGCGCGCGCGGCGCTCTCGTGGCGGAGCGAGCCCGCGCTCCCGAGCAGCTCGAGCGCCTTCGCGAGGATGCGCGCGGCGTCGACGTCGTGCACGCCGCGCTCGTAGCCCTCGTCGTGGCGGTCGGCAGCGACGGCGCGCACCGGCGCGAGGAGCGTCGCCTCGGAGACGGCGTCGCGGCGCAGCCGGTCGAGGCTCAGCCCGCGCTCTCCCCGCGTCGCGTCGGCGATGAGCGCGTACGCGAGGAACTCGCCGCGGTACACCGTGGGCGACTCGCTCGCGAGGCCCTGCTCCCACAGGTCGCGCGCCGAGGCCAGGGCGGGGTCTTCGAGCGCTTCGAAGAAGTCGGTGCCCGTGAGGTGCACCGCCAGGGCGCCGTCGCGCGGCACGATCGTGAGCTCGAGCGGCTGCGTGTTGACGAAGAACTTGTGGCGCCCGAGCTTGATGACATTGTCTGTCCCATCGAAGAGCTCGCTCTTGTCGCGCAGGGCGCGCAGCCCGTCTTGCCGCGCGGCGCGGAGCCTCCCGTCGACCTCGTCGCCCTTCACCGTGTCGCCGAGGGCGCGGAGCTGCTCGACGAGGTCGCGCACCTTCGACACCATCGGGTCGCCGGCGAGGTACGCGTTGAGCTCCTCGGCGGAGGCGAACGAGCGCGCGCGGCGCACGACGCCCTGCAAGATGCGATCGGCCGCGGCGAAGAGGTTTTGCGCGCGGCGCTGGCGCTCGTCGAGGAGGGTCTGCCGGCGGCTGCTGAAGGCGTCGTTGAGCTCCTCGCGGCGCGTGGCGAGCTCGACCGCGAACTCGTCGAACTCGCCGAAGCGGCCCTCGAGCTCCTCGACCTGCACGAGGAGGCGCGAGAGCGACGCGTCGCAGCGCTCGGGCGAGTCGGCCACGGCGAGGGCGCCCTGCACCGCCTGGGTGAACACCTTCACCTGCACGCCGAACTCGGCGCGCCCTTCGAGCCCGCGGAGCTCCTTCGCGCGCGACTGCACGATGGCGCGCGCGCGGTTGAGCTGCGCGAACACCTCGCTCACCGCGTCGAGGATGCGCGTGCGCACCGTGGGGTCGTCGACCTCGAGGCCCGCCACGGTCTCGCTGAGCACCGTGAGGCCCTCGTGCACGGCGCCCACCTCGGCCGCGACGGGCGTGAGCTCGACGGTCCTGGTCGCCTTGCCCGCGCGCTCGACCGCGGCCGCGATGGCCTCGTGGAGGGGTCTGAGCGCGTCGTCGCCCGCGAGAAAGCCCGCGGCCGCCACGCTCGTCTCGACGAAGCGCGCGTCGACCTCGGCCTCGAGCGCGTCGACGCGCTTGAGGTCCATGTAGCGGAGCTCGCGCAGCGTCCCCAACGCGCCGCGCTGCTTGCGCAGGGCCGTGAGCGCGGCCATGAAGGCCTCGGCGCTGCGCAGGTCTTCGGGGCGGGCGCGCAACAGCTCACGCTGCGCCTCGTCGGCCTTCGCGAGCGACTCGACGGCGCGCCGGCGGATGGCCTCGACCTTCTCGAACTCGTCGATAATCTGCTCGGCCGTCGCGGCGAGCTGCTTCACCGTCGCGAGGAGGTCGAAGCACTCGGCGTGGCCCAGCCAGTGGAAGGCGTCGACCATGCGCCGCGCGGCGACGATGAGGTCTTCCCACGTCTGCCGCGTGGGGGTCTCGGTGTTCGCGATGCGGCGCATCGAGAGCGCGTCGGAGACGCCGCGCACAAGGTCGGGGTTGCCGATCTTCGCGAGGAACGAGCCCGTGGTGGGCGCCGCCGCGGCGAACTCGGCCGACGTAAACGGCGTGCGCCACACCTGCATCGGGTGGACGCGCGTGGGCTCCTCGCCGGGCGCCGCGCGAAACACGATCATGGTGCCGTCGGCGAAGAGCGAGTACCCGTGGCACGCGATGGGCGTCGCCACCTCTTTGCGAATGAGGTTGTACGGGTAGAGCAGGTACTTGCCGTCGCCCTCGCGGAAGAAGACGTACAGCACGTCTTCGCCGTTGGGCGACTTCACCACGCGCTCGAAGCGCATGTGCGACGCGTCGCCGTCGAAGCGCTTGTACTCGCCCGTGAGCAGGTAATACCCGTCGGGGAAGAGCACGCCCTGGTCTTCGGGCAGGGCGAGGCACGCGAGCTCCATCGCGTCGACGCGCACCACCTGCTTGCGGCGCGGGTTGTAGAGAAAGTGCCGCCAGGCCGTCTCGCGGTACGGCTTGATGCGCACCAGAATGAGCGCGCCCAGCTTCGCGTACCCGATCGACGCGTCGTCGAGGCTCTGGTTCGCGTCGTCGACGGGCTCGGCGTAGATGCCCTGCCCCGTGGCGGTGTTGTTCTCGACCTTGATCGTCAGGTCGCCGTGAATGGTCTCGACGAAGAGCTCATCGAGAATGGACACGTGCGGGTGGCGGCCCGTGCGGTGGTCGTCGCGGGTGGTCTGCTTCCACGCGAAGTCGTGGGCGCGCGGGCGCACGTTGTCTTCTTCGCCGCGCGCGTCGAGGTACGAGACCTTCGCCCCCGCGTCGATGCCCCAGCGAAACACCTTCTGGTCGCGCGCGCCGCCGCCCGTCGAGCACACCGCGAGGAGGCGCAGATCGGTGCGCCGGAGCTGCGAGAGCCGCGTCTCCTTCACGTAGCGAAACTGGTCGCCGAAGTCTTTCGCGAAGCGCTCGTCGGTGAGGTACGCGGCCGCCTCGAGGGGCACGTCGCGCAGGGTGAGGCCCCCGTCGTTGCGCTCGATCTCATAGAGACCGAACACGTCGGGCACCGTGACCTCGGGCTTCATCCCGACGAAGACGTCGAAGCCCACGAGCAGGTGCTTGCCCATCGCCACGAGGTCGCGCGGCAGGCAGTTGTTCTCGGTGCGCACGCGCTCCGTCGCGACGAGCGCGAGCTCGCTGCCGCCGAAGACCTCCTTGCGGCGCGCGTTGAGCTGTTCGGCCTTCGTGGCGAGGGCGTCGGCGTGGCCGAGGAGCCGTCGGCGAATGACCTCGTAGCTGCCGCCGAGGTCATCGGTCGAGGCGCCGGCCGCAGCCGTGGGCTGCGCCCCCGGCACGGGGGCTTCGGTCGCGGCGTCAGACATGGGGAGTCTCAGCCCTTCGTGGGTTCGTCGTCGGAGGCCGCGGTGCCGAGCTGCGTCATGAGCGAGCGGAGCACCTCGCTCTGGTCGACGGCGCCGTCGATCGACTGGCCCACCGACACCGCGCGGATGAAGCGCTCAAAGAACTGACCGTCGCCGCCCACGATGTTGATCTTCGCGTGCTCGAAGGCCGCGCGCAGCACCTCGGCCTGCACGCCCGCGACGTCGCGCTTCGCGCGGATCGACTCGAGCGCCACCACCTTCTGCTGCTCGAGCTTGAGGCGAAACTCCTCGTGCTCGCGCCCCACGCCGTCGAGGAGCTTCATCGCCTCGGCCTTCTCCGCGATGCCCGACGCCTCGGCGCTCATCTTCGCGCGGATGGAGCTCGCCTCGGCCGCGCCCATCGTCTCGAGCGACTTCGCCTCGGCCTCGCGCACCCGCGCCGCCGCGAGCCCGCTCGCCGCCTGCTCGGCCTGCGTGCCGTCGGCGAGGCGCACCTTCGCGCGCGACAGCTTGTCCGACGCCTCGAGCTCCGACTCGGCCGTGATGAGCCGCTGCCGCGCCTGCGACTTCGCGACCTCCTCGGCCGCCTCCGCCGCCCGCACCTGCTGCACCGTGATCTGCGAGGCCGCCCCCTCGGCGTTGATCTTCATCGCCTCGCGGTGGCGGTTGGCCTCGGCGAGCGCGCGCACATCTTTGATGCGCTCCTCCTCCTCGGCCACGGTCTTGTCGACGGCGATGCGCGCGCGCACCACCTCGGCGATCTCGCGCCGCTGCCGCTCGATCTCGCCCTCGCGGGCGATCTTCTGCGCCATCACGTCGGCCTCGCGGGTGCTCACCTCGAGCTGCCGCGCGCGCTCGACGCGCTCGATCTCCACGCCGATCTCGCGCTCCTTGTTCTTCATCGCCACGAGCACCGCGCGCTCGCGCACCTGCGCGGCCACGAGGGTCTCCTCGGCGTTCTTCTCCTGCGCGAGGAGCGTGCGCTTGTGCTCCTCGTTGGCCACGCGCGTCGCCTCGTTCTGCTCGCGCGCCTGCGCGATGGCGACCTCTTTGTCTTTGCGGGCCTCGGCCTCGGCGCGCTTCTGCTCGAAGCGGTAGAGGGCCTCGGCGCTCGTGAGGTTCTGCGACCCGATCTCCATGCGCTCCTTCTGGCGCAGGTCGTTGGTCTTCAGGTTCTGCGTCACCGTGAGGTCGGTGATCTTGCGGATGCCCTCGGCATCCATGATGTTGTTCTGATCGAGCGACTCGATGGGCGTCTGCTCCAGGTAGTCGATGGCACAGTCGTCCATGACGAACCCGTTCAGGTCCTTGCCGATCACCTCGATGATCGCGTCCTTGAAGTGGTCGCGCTCCTTGTAGAGGTCTTCGAAGTTCATGCGCTTGCCCACCGTCTTGAGGGCCTCGGCGAACTTCGCTTCGAAGAGCCCCTCCACGGTCGCCTGGTCGCTCGCGCGGGCGCACCCGATCGACTGCGCCACCTTCAGCACGTCGTCGTGGGTCTTGTTCACCCGCACGAAGAACGTCACCTTGATGTCGCCGCGGATGTTGTCTTTACAGATCAACCCCTCCTTGCCGGCGCGGTCGATCTCGATGGTCTTCACCGAGATGTCCATCACCTCGGCGCGGTGCACGATGGGGTAGACCACCGCGCCCGTGAAGGTCACCACGGGCTCGCTCTTCAGGGTGTTTACGATGAGGGCCTTGCCCTGATCGACCTGACGGTAGAAGCGCGCGAGCAGCGCGAACACCCCGAGCACGAGGAGCACCAGCGCGCCCACCGCGATGAGGATCGGGATCAATGGCTCCATCTGTCATTTACCTCCGAGCGAAACGGTCCCCGCGAACGGGCGCAGGTATACCCGCTGCCCGACGCCGCGCTAGCGTTACACCCGTTTCTCGGCCCCGTGTTCGCTCTTTTGCTCCGCCCCGTCGCCTTCTTCGAGCGCGCGCGCCACGGGTCGCACCTCGACGCGCAGCGCCGTGAGCCGATCGATCGCCTCGACGTGCACCACATTCTTGTCGGCGTCGAAGCCCGTGATGATCACACGGTCGCCCCGCTTGAGCGCGCTGCCGCCCTCGTGCCGCCCATCGAGGAGGAGCCCCGCGCCGCCGTCGTGCACGAGCACCTGGCCAAACTGCGCGTCGAGGCGCCCCGTCGACACCTCCGCCTCGCGCCCCACGAGGCTCGACCGCGTGACGGCCTTCTGCGTGGTGAACACCGCCCCCAGCGGCCGCGCGCTGTAGCTCGCGAGGAAGAACGAGCTCACCAGCGCCACCACCAGCACGAGCGAGTGAAACGCCCCGGGTGACATCACCGCGAGGGCCGCGCGATCGAAGAGCACGAAGCCCAGCACGCTCACGAGCCAGCCGTAGATCACCAGCAGGCTGAGGGTCACCGTCATCGGGACGCGCCGCAGACCGAAGGCGCCCAGCGTCGAGAAGAGGCCGCCGTGGTGCACCCCGCCGTGTTCGGCGTCGCCCGCGTCGCCCGCGTCGCCCGCGTCGCCCGCGTCACCGTCGCCCGCGTCGCCCACGTCGCCCACGTCGCCGTGCGCGCCGCCGTGCTCTGCGCCGCCGAGCACATCGAGGTCGACGGCGCCCAGGAGCATCGACGCCCAGTAGAGCAGCACCACCCCGAGGAGCACGGTGTACACCACCACGGGGAACGTCAGAATCGCGACCAGCAGGTGCGCCACAGGCGCGAGAATACCCCTTCGCGATGCGCGCGCGAGTCGCATGTGCCCGATCGCGGTGCGCAGTGCTAAGGTCGCGCGATGGCGGCTGGGAAGCTCGATCCGAAGGCGATGAAGGTGCTCGGCACCCTCGCCTCGCAGGCCCTCTCGACGATCGTGGGCGACGGCGACGCGTGGAGCGACGGCAAGAGCGCGGCGCGCGCCCTGGTGACGCGCGACCCCATCGACTCGGTGCTCACCACCGTGACGGGCGCCACGATGTTGTTCTACCTCGCCGAGCGCAAGGTGAACCCCAAGGTGAAGACCCTCGGCGACGCCGCGGTGTTCATCACCACGTGCCTCTCCGTGGGCTACTCCGACATCTTTGCGCGCACCGAGGCCGGCAAGGCCATCGCCTCGACGGTGATGACCCTCGGCCCCTCGATGACCGCGAAGCTCTTCGACCCGCCGAAATCGCAAGCCCCCGAGCGCGACCCCGCGCTGCAAGAGATCGCCGATCTTCAGCGGCAGATTCTCGCGCGCCTCGACGCCCTCGTGGCCGCCGCGCAGAAGCCCTGACGGTCAGTCGGCGAGGAGCGCCAGCAGGTCGTCGCGCGTGAGTGAACCCGCCGGGTCGCCGCCGTCGAGCGCGGCCTCGGCGAGCGCGCGCTTCTTGGTCTGGAGCGTGAGAATGCGCTCCTCCACGGTGTCTCTCGCCACGAGGCGGTACACCGTGACGGGGCGCTGCTGCCCGATGCGGTGCGCGCGGTCGGCGGCCTGATCCTCCACCGCCGGGTTCCACCACGGGTCGAGCATGAACACATGGTCGGCCGCGGTGAGGTTGAGCCCCGTGCCGCCCGCCTTGAGCGACACGAGCATCACGGGAGGCCCCCCCTCGGACTGAAACTCGCGCACCACCTCGGCGCGGTCGCGCGTGCTGCCGTCGAGGCGCGTGAAGCCCACGCTCGCCTCTTTCAGGTGCGGCTCCACGCGGTCGAGGAGGCCCGTCCACTGCGAGAAGACCAGCGCGCGGTGCCCGTCGGCCGCGGCCGACTCGAGCGCGTCGACGAGGCACGCCACCTTCGACGATGTGTCCGCGTGCTGCCCGGGAACGAGCCCCGCGTGGCACGACGCCTGACGCAACCGCAACAGCGCCTCGAGCGCCGCGAGCGTGTTGCCCCCGCCGCGGAGCGCCTCGACCACGTCGTCGCGCGTGGCCGCCCGCACCGCGTCGTACACGGCGCGCTCGCGCTCATCGAGCTCGACGCGCAGCACCACCTCGCTGCGCGCCGGGAGCTCGGGCGCCACGTCGCGCTTGAGCCTGCGCAGAATGAACGGCGCCGTGCGCGCGCGCATCCTCGCGGCGGCCTCGCCGTCACCGTTCGCGATGGGCGCAGCGTAGCGCTCGTCGAAATCGCCGCGGCCCCCGAGGAGCCCCGGGTTGCTGAAGTGAAAGAGGCTCCAGAGCTCTTCGAGGCGGTTCTCGACGGGCGTGCCCGAGAGCGCCACGCGAAAGGCTCCCTTCAGCGCGTAGGCGGCGCGCGCGGTCTGGCTGTCGGGGTTCTTGATGGCCTGCGCCTCGTCGAGCACCACCACATCCCACGGCTCCTTGGCGAGCGCATCGGCGTCGAGGCGCAGCACCGCGTAGGTGGTGAGCGTCACGTCGGCGCGCGCGTCGAGCCTGCGCCCCGCGCCGTGATAGACCCACACCTTGAGCGACGGCCGAAAGCGGCGGATCTCGGCCTCCCAGTTGTCGACCACGCTGCGCGGCGCCACCACGAGGGCGCGTCCCTTCAGGGCGCAAATGGTCTGGAGCGTCTTGCCGAGGCCCATGTCGTCGGCGAGCACCGCGCCCATCTGCGCGTCGCGCAGAAAGCACAGCCAGTCGACGCCGCGCTTCTGGTAGGCGCGCAACGTCGCCGTCACATCACCGGGGAGGGCCACCTCGGGGATCGCTTCGAAGCCCTCGGTGAGCGCGCGCAGCCCTTCGAGCGCCACGGGCCGCGGGTGCTCGAGCGCATCGCAGAACTGCGCCAGCGCGGGCAGCGCGGCGCGCGGAACGTCGCCCTTCTCGTCGCGCGCCGCGAGCAGATCGGCCACGCGGTTGCCGTGCTCGCGCAGCCACGACGCGGGCAACGGAGCCCACCCGCCGTCGTTGAGGGGAACCACGTCGAGGCCCTCGCGCCACGCGGTGAGCACGGCGCCCGCATCGGCCTTCGCGGGCGGAGCGTCGTCGTCGCGCCCATGCTCGCGCGGCAGTTCGAAGCTGAGTGCGAAGCCCGTGTCGGTGGGTTCGAAGCGGGGTACCACCTCGCGCGTACCGAAGAGCGCGGCGGTGCTGTCGCTCCCGGCGCTCCACGCCTTGAGCTTCGCGAGAAAGCGCCCCGCGTCGTCGCCGCGAAAGTCGGAGCGCGTGCCCGGCAACAGGCCCAGCTCGTCGCGCAGTCGGTGTACGAGCGACACCTCGGCCTCGGGGTCGCGCACGGGCACGGGGCCACGCTGATAGATCATCTTCGCGCCCTCGATGCGCGCCGTTACGGGCGAGCCGTACACGACCGCGGGCGTGACCGAGAGAAGGTGCGGGAGCAGCGTGGCGTTCATCGCGACGCGCGGCGCCACACCGCGGGCCACCTTGGGGAGCTTCTTCGCGCGCACCTCCACGGGCAACTGCGCGCGCAGCGCCGGGAGGCGTTCGAGCACGAGCTCGGGCACGTCGCGCTTCGCGAAGGTTTGCGTACGCGGGAGACCCTTCCACGAAGGCCCCGTGAGCTCCGTGGCGCCGTAGGGGCGCAGCACGTCGTCGCAGCGGGCCACGCCGGGGGCGAGTTCGTCGGTCACGGCGGGGTCGCGCGCGATGCGCAGCGCGAAGCCTCCCTCGTGGTCGTCGAGGGTCACGCGCGGGAGCACGGGCTCGGTCGACACGCGCACGCTCACACCGTCGCAGCGCACGTCGTCGCAGCGCGAGAGCGCGTCGAGCAGCGTCGCGAGGGGAGCGCGCGTGCGCGGGTCGAGCGCGCGGTCGACGGCGAGGTCGGCGTCGCTGGTGGAGAGCGAAACCGTCACGTCGGAGAGGGCGGTGCTGAGCTTCGTCTCGGCGCCATCGGGGCCCACGAGGTAGCGCTCGCAGAGGAGCCCGTCGCGGCCCTTCGAGAGCGCGTAGCGAAGGTGCGACTGCACCTGCGAGGTGGAGGGCAGCGCGACGCCCGAGAGGTGCGACGCCTCGAGCGCGAGGGCGCCCGCGACGATGTGCGCGCAGGGGTCGGAGCCGCCGCAGTCGCAGGCCCACTCCATCGACTCGGGGTAGAGCACCGCCGTGGGAGGCGTGGGCCAGTCGGGGAGCCTCACCGCGAGCACGGCCTCGTCGTCGGACTCGCGCTCGAGCATCACGGCGCCGTCGCGCACGAGCTCGACCCCGGTGGCGAAGCGCGGCGCAGGGCAGCGCTTGCGGAGCCTGGCGATCATCGACTGGAGCGCGGCGAGGTCTACGGGCATCGCGCGATGCTTTACACCGAAGCGCCGCGACGTTGCACGGCGGAGATGGGCGCGGCGCGCGTAGCGGGCGCTCTACCGGTCCACCCGATTCGGTCGGGCGCTCGACGGGTCGGGGTCGAGCGCGATGCCGCGGTACACCCGGTCGACCTCGATGTTGCCCTCGAGCGACGACACCCGCACCGCCTCGCCCTCGCCGGCCTCGCTCAACACCCAGCGCCCCTCGGCGTCGCGCGAGTACACCTCGATGAGGCGCTCGTGCTGCGAGACCAGCACGTAGTCTCGCAGCGACTCCAGCTTGCGATAGTGCCGAAACTTGCCGTTACGATCCCAGCGCTCGGTGCTGTCAGACAACACCTCGACGAGCACGATGGGGTTGGTGACGGCGTTGCGGTCCTCGTCGTCGCGCCTCGACTCGCCGCACACCACCGCCGCGTCGGCGTAGGTCGCGAGCTTCGTCTTCGGCACGCGGATCTTCAGGTCGGAGCTGTAGGGTACGCAGGGTCGGTCACCGAGAATGCGCCCGAGCTCGATCTGGATGCGCGCCGAGAGCGCCGCATGGAGAGGCGTGCCTCCCGCCATCGCGTAGACCTGACCGTCGAGCCACTCGTGCTTCTGATCGGTCGCGCGCTCGAGGGCGAGGTACGCCTCGTAGCTCACGACGGTCTGCTCTGCTGCGTTGCCCATCGGGGGTGCTTCGCTCCGCAGCGACGATGCCACAGCGGGCGGCCCCCGTGCACGCGGTCGATGGCGCCGACGACGCGTCGGTCTACGCGTCGCAGCGCGGCTCAGCCCACGGGCTGCTTCGCGCGCTTCGCCTTCGCCGCGCGCGTCTTCGGAAAGAAGCGCTCGGCGCCCGCCTTGCCAAACTGCTGAATCAGCGCGCCGTAGGTTCGCTCCAGAGCGGTGCGCCACGCGGCCTCGCTTGCTTCGAGGCGGGCGCTGGCGGCATTCTCGGCGCTCTTCGCCCGCGAGAGCGCCCCCTCGGCGGCGCGGTACGCGGTGAGGCCGTCGGCGATCTTGGGGAGCGCGTCGCGGCGCACGGCGTCGCTCGCGGGCAGGTGGGCCGTGAGGCGCGACTCGAGCTCGGTGTACCGCGGCACCTCGTCGCCCGTGGAGGCTTCGGTGAAATACCCGATGCCCTCGGCGAAGATGAGCGTGTAGGGCGCCTGCTTCGCGGCTTCGAGGCTGCGACCGGCTAGCTTGTGGCGGGCAGTCTTGGCGATGTCGTCGAGGTCGTCGTCGGCGCCGTCGCGGTCGGCGAGAGCCTCCTGCACGGGGGCGTCGGCGTCTTCGAGGGCGCGGCCGTGGTCGCGCACCTGCGTCGTGACGGTGTCACAGGCGGCGGCGAGTTCGGTGAGCTTCTCGCGGCGCAGGCGACGACTCACATAGCGGCCGTAGCGCACGACGAGGGTGTAGGAGACGTTGGCAGATGGGAGTTGCACTGTGGGGGCGCCGATCCTTTCGTGGAGGATCAACGGCGCGTCCTCGCGCTCCCTGGAGGGAGAATCGACACAATCTCCCGCCAGAGAGACGAACCTGGGGCCCCGGTGCACGGTTGCAGAAGTTCGTAGACGCGTACCTGGGCCCCCGGTGCACGGTTGCAGAAGTTCGTAGACGCGTACCTGGGCCCCCGGTGCACGGTTGCAGAAGTCTGTAGACGCGTACCTGGGGCCCCGGTGCACGGTTGCAGGACGGAGCGAAGGGCGTGCGGGGCGGAGCTCTACGCGATCGAACGCCGACGAACATCGGGGGAGAATGGCGTTTCTGCCCAGCCAGAGTCGTAGACGCTTCGGTGCCCTTACCGGGCACGAACAGGTTCTGACGGGCTGGCAAGGAGATCGACAGGGGTGACACAGAGTGACTCTGCGACCCGCAGCAGAGATGCGAGCGTGAAGTAAGGAGCCTCCGAAGAACAACATCGTCATTGGGCCTTCTGCTTCTCTCGTGGCTTGATCGTGTAGTTCCACTCGCCATGGAAGTCGTTCTTGAGGAGGTCGAGGGCGGCCATTTCTACGTCGGGGACCTTGATTCCGGTGCG
>CAISKJ010000203.1 GCA_903885885.1 uncultured delta proteobacterium | reverse complement strand
GGCCCACCGATGCCAGCTCGTCTAGTGGCAGGACCCCTGGCTTTGACCCAGTGGTGGCGTGGTTCGAATCCACGGCTGGCAACCGTTTGTGTGTGATCGGGTCGCGGAGCGGGTCTCTGGCGTAGTGGTCTGCGCGGCCGGTTGAAGCCCGGCAGGTTCTGGTTCGACTCCAGAGAGGCCTACCTACAGGGTTTATCCGAGAGGGATCATCGTTCAATGGGAGGACTCCGGTCTTGCACACCGGCGATGGGGGTTCGAATCCCCCTGATTCCACGGTAGTTTGTGTGTCTCTACGCGCCTTCGAGGGCGCGCACAAAGGCCCGCCGAGGCTGTCGGTAGACCGTCGCGGCCCTAACGCGAATGCGCCCGGTTCGACTCCGGGGGCGGGTGCCCTCTGTCTTGTTACCAGAGATTCGTCGCACGCATAGCCCAATTGGCAGTGGCACCCGTCTCAGAAGCGGCTCCGTGGGGGTTCGAATCCCTCTGCGTGCACCCTACAGAGAAACACCATGAAGCACCGACGCTTTCGCGCCTCGCAGGTCACCGCCGCCACGGGCGTGCCACGCGCCCCGACGCTCCGCTGACACCAATCTATCCACAGAGAGAAACACACACGGCCCCATGAGCACGACCGCACGACGACAGAGACGGGTATCGGGCGTCTTCGAGATTCGCGCTGCCACCCTCCGCACCGGCGGAGAGCACCAGGAGACCGTCGGTTCGAATCCGGCGCAGCGCACCGCAGGCCCCCTCGCGCCCGTCGCGTCGCAGATCTGTCTGGTGATCCCCATCGAGCTCTTCGACACCAACCAATGACGCGAGAGGTACTCCCATGGCGACGACTCTGCTCCTCAATGCCAGCTACGAGCCCATGAAGGTGATCTCGTGGCAGCGCGCCATCACGCTGGTTTTTCTCGGCAAGGTCGAGGTCGTCGAGGCCTACGACGACGAGATTCGCAGCGTGAGCGCCTCGCTCCCCATGCCCTCGGTGGTGCGCCTGCGCCGCTACGCGAGGCAAGACCGGCGCGTGAAGTTCTCGCGAACCAACGTGTACCGGCGTGACAACTACGCGTGCCAGTACTGTGGCGTGCAGCCGGGCGCGGCCGAGCTCACCCTCGACCACGTCGTGCCGCGCGCCCACGGCGGCCGCACCGAGTGGACCAACATCGTCGCCTGCTGCGCGCGCTGCAACACGCGCAAGGCCGACCGCACGCCCGACCAGGCGAAGATGGCCCTCCCTCGGCTCCCCGAGCGACCAGCGTTCATGCCCGCCGTTACGCCTGCCGAGGCGAGGCATGAGACCTGGCGCGAGTACCTCAGCGTGGCGTGAGCGCTGAGGCGTCGCCCGCCGCCTCCTCCCGCGAAGAGACTCAACCCGCTCTTCACCGGAGGAGGCGGCGGCGCCCCCGTGAGAAAATGCCTTGTTTTGAAGGTGTGTGAATCAACGTCCGGTGACGCGGTCGGTCTCCAAAACCGATGAGCCAGGTTCGACTCCTGGCGCACCTGCCTCGATGTGTCTTCTGGAGGGTACGACATCTGGTGTGTCGAAGGTCCTGCTACGGCCTGGCTCCGCGTACGGAGCAGTCGGTTCGATTCCGGCATCCTCCGCCTTCCTACGGTGGGCTGTTCTCATCGCGCCCGTTCCGTGCGACGCACGGCCTCGTGAACGTCGCCCGCTCCTCGCTCGTGTGCTCGGCGCTCCTCGCCGGGTG
>CAISKJ010000202.1 GCA_903885885.1 uncultured delta proteobacterium | reverse complement strand
GTCGGGGGTCGGGACATACACTGTCACAGGGCCCGCGCGCTCGGAGAGGTGCGCGGTGTCGTAGCCGAGGAGCCAGCCGCGGGCGTCGGGCGCGTCGCAGCGCCCCGCGGTGGCGACGTAGAGGGTGCCCTCGACGAGGGTGAGCGCGGCGCGTTGCACGTACGCGTGCGAGGCGAAGGTGACGCGCGCGCGGCCGTCGCCGAGGGGCGCGTCGACGGTGAGGGGCGCGCGCGTGACGCCGTCGGCCAGGAGGGTCTCGCCGACGCGGAAGCGCGCGGTGACGGCGCCCGTGCGCGTCGCGAGGGCGTAGCCCTGGAGCCACGTGTCGGCGGGCGCGGGCGAGGTGGCGACGCGGCCCACGACGTAGAGCGTCGCGCGGTCGGGCGAGAGCGTCGGCGTCGATATGACCCCGATGCGATCGTGCGGGTCGCAGCCGCGGAGGGCCTCGCTGGTGGCGGGCCGCAGGCCGTCGAAGTCGAAGCGCCAGAGGGTGCCGAGGTCGTCGGCGTCGAGCGCGTACACGTGGTTGTCGAGGGTGGCGACGAAGACCACGTCGGCGCGCGCGTCGCGCAGCGGGAGGTTCGACGCGAAGAGGGCCGAGCCCATCACGTCGTAGACGCCGTCGGCGACGGCGACGCGGCCGAAGGTCTCGGGGCGCACAGTGGCGGGGGTGAGGGCGGTCTCGCGGCGGTTCCAGCTCGTGCGGGCGAGGTCGACGCCGTAGGTGACGATGTCGACGCCGTCGGGGGTCGCGCGCAGCGACGAGGCCGCGGCGCGCGCGTCGAGGGGGGCCTCGGCGCACCCGAGCGCGAGGGCGCCGACCATGGCGGTGAGGTAGCGTGTGCAGGGGCGCATCGAGGAAGATGCGCGTCTGCACGCGGGGGGCCGCGTGGAGTCGGTAGTTCGCGGCCGCGATCAGCGCGCGGGGGGCGGCTCGGTGAGCGCGGGGGTGATCATCGACGGGGTGTTGCAGAGGCGCGGCTGGCCCGTCGACTCGAGCACCGAGAGCCACAGGGCGCCGTCGGGGTTGATGCGCTTCTGCTGCCCGGTCACCACCGAGAGGGGAACGTGCGTAAAGTGCCGGTGCCAGCGGCCCACGAGGGTGTCGGTGCGGCCCGCCATGCCCGCGTGCACGGCGTTGCGCGCGAGCTCGTTGCAGAAGATGGCGTCGGAGGCGTTGGCGGGCCCCGAGCGGATCATGTAGCTCGGGTCGATGTACTTCACCGTCGCGGGAAAGCCCCGCTGCTTGAAGTGCCCCGCGATGGCGTCGCGGAGGAGCGGGCCCACGTCGCTGCCGCCGCTGGCGTAGCGCGCGTTGCCCGAGGCGTCGCGCACGACGTCGTCGCTGTTGAAGCGCGCGGCGCACCCTTCGGCCACGGCGATCACGGCGTGGCCGCGGCTCGCGAGGCGGCGCTCGAGGGCGGCGAGGAGGCCCCGCGCGCCGTCGAGTTCGAAGGGCACCTCGGGCACGAGGCAGAAGTTTACGTCTTCGCTCGCGAGGGTGGCCGAGGCGGTGATGAAGCCCGCGTCGCGGCCCATGAGCTTCACGATGCCCACGCCGTTGCGGGCGCCGCGCGCCTCGGAGTGGGCGCCGTCGATGGCCTGCCGCGCGATCTCGACGGCGGTGTCGAAGCCGAAGGTCTTGTCGACCCAGGCGACGTCGTTGTCGACGGTCTTGGGCACGCCCACCACGGCGATGGGGGGGCCCCGACGGGCGCAGGCCTCGGCGATGCCGTGGGCGCCGCGGAGCGTGCCGTCGCCGCCGATGCAGAAGAGCACGTTGATGCCCATGCGCACGAGGGTGTCGACCATCATCTCGACGTCTTGTTTGCCGCGCGAGAGGCCGAGCACGGAGCCGCCGTGCTTGTGAATGTCTTCGACCACCGCGGGCGTGAGCGCGACGGGGGCGACGCCCGCGGGGCTCAGGCCCTCGAAGCCGTAGCGAAAGCCCACCACGTCGGGCACGCCGTACTTGTGGTGCAGCTCGAGCACCATGGAGCGGAGAACGTTGTTGAGCCCCGGGCAGAGCCCGCCGCACGTGACGATGGCCGCGCGCGTGGCCTTCGGGTCGAAGAAGATGCGCGAGCGCGCGCCGGCGCGTTCGAAGGCGAGGGGCGACGGCGCGGCGCCCGCGGTGAGCTCGACGTCGAGCAGCACGCGGGCGTCGTCGTCGGTGTAATCGGGTACGAAGTCACCCGCGGTGGTCGAGAGGTTGAGCGGCGAGCGCACGCGGCGATCGCCGAGGCGCGCCACGAGGAGGTCATCAGGGCGGATCATCGCCGCGGAGGATAGTGCCCGCAGGGCCCCCGCGAAACCCCTCCGCGCGCGCACGTCGCGCGCGATTTCAAGGGTTGCGCGTGAAGGTCACGAACGAGAGCCGCTGGCGCCGCGCGGGGTCGCGCAGGGGCAACGTGATGACGAAGCGCGCGCCGCCGCCGGGGCGGTCTTCGAGGCCCACGTCGCCCGCGTGGTCGATGGCGATCTTGCGCACGATGGCGAGGCCGAGGCCGGTGCCCTCGCTCTTCGTGGTGAAGTACGGATCGAACACCTTCGCGTGGTTGGCGCTCGCGATGCCCGGCCCGTCGTCTTCGACCACGAGCCAGGCCTGGTCGACCTCTTCGGGGGCCGCTCCCTCCGCGGGGGCGACGGTGACGCGGCGCCGCTCGGCGCGCACCCACACGGTGCCGCCGCGGTCGCCGAGGGCCTGCGCGGCGTTGCGCACGAGGTTCTCGAAGGCGCGCCGCAGCATGATACGATCGACCATGACGGGTATGGGTTTGTCGTCCGTGGAGAACTCCACGGTGACCTTGCGGGCCGCCTCGCCGGCGGCCTCGTCGAGGAACTGCCGCGAGGTCTCCATGTCGCGCACGAACTCGGCGAGGTCGGCGGGCGCGGGCTTCACCTCGGGCAGGCGCGCGAACTCCGAGAAGGCCGTCACGAGCCGCCGCAGCGTGGCGACCTCTTCTTCGACCACCTCGCGGGCGGTCTCGAGGGTGCGCTTGAACTTCGCGTCGTCGCCCGCGTAGCGCCGCGCCACCTCTTGCACCGCGAGCTGAATGGGCGTGAGCGGGTTCTTGATCTCGTGGGCGAGGCGCCGCGCCACGTCTTGCCAGCCCGCGAGGCGCTGGAGGTAATCGACGCGCTCGCGCGTGAGCGACAGGGCCTCGGCCATCAGCTTGAAGGCGCCCGCGAGGGCGACGAGCTCGTCGCCGCGGGCCCGCACGCGCGCCGTGAGGTCGCCGGCGCCCACGCG
>CAISKJ010000201.1 GCA_903885885.1 uncultured delta proteobacterium | reverse complement strand
TCCTGCCGCGGGCGCAGCGCGGTGGCCAGCGGGCCGAGGTCAGACTGTGACCCGGGCGTCGTCCACGCGAGCTCGAGGCGCGCGAGGGCCTGCGCGAGAAAGGGCCGGTAGCGGGCGCCGGCCTCCACCTGCGCGTCGCCCTGGATCGACTTCATGTCGTCGAGGGTCACGCGGCCGTTGAGGGCCCGCAGGCGCGTCTGGATGCGCTCGGCGCGCCAGCCCGACGGGTAGTAGCACCCGAGGTACACGGGCGAGTCGAAGGGGTTGCCGTCGAAGGTCACGCCGGCCTGGTCGTTGTTGGCCGTCGAGAGAAGGGGCCGCGTCGCCGACAGGGTGGCCTGCGGGATGTTGTTGTTGGCCACGTTGCCCATCCACTCGGCCTCGCCGGTGCCGGGCAGAATGGAGCACGGGTGCGTGCCCGTGAGGTTGGTGGGCGACCACGTGAGGGCGCCCGCCGCGCGAATGGGAATGTTCGCGCGGCTCGTGTACTCCACGGCGCCGTCGATGTCGGCGATCACGAAGTTCTGCGCGCCCACGCCGAAGGCGTTGACCGCCGCCTTGCCCTCGGCCGCGGTGCGCGCGTACGCAAGGCTCAAGAAGGCCGTGAGCTCCGTGGTGGGCTGGTGGCCCGTCCACTTGATCGACAGGGCCCGCGTGCCCGTGCGCGGCACGATGCGGCCGTTGCTGATCTCGGGAATGATCGGCCCGTGGTGCGGCACGTACTCGAAGCGCGCGGTGTAGTTGCCCGCGCCGGTGTTCACCACCTCTTCCATGGTGACGATGGGCACCTGCATGCCGTTGAAGCGCACCGTGTCGGGCGCCCCGCCGGTGCCCGGGGTCACCGTCTCGGCGTACACGTCGGTGACGTCGTAGCCCGCCGTGGTGACGCCCCACGCGAGGCGCGGCGTAAACCCGATGATCACACCCGGAATGCCCGGAAACGTCGTGCCCGCCACGTCGACCGCGTCGGCGCCGCGGGTCACGGTAATGTGGCTGCCCCACCAGATGGCGGGCGCCGTGAGCGACAGGTGCGGGTCGTTGGCGAGGAGCGCGCGGCCCGACATCGACGCCGACGGGTGCACCACCCAGTTGTTGCTCCCGCGCGTCTCGTCGCCCCAGAACTCGGCGATCTCGCGCGACAGGCGGCGAAAGTTGGCCGTCGCGTCGGCGAGGCGCGCGCCGATCGCGGGGCGGTCTACGTCGGGGCGGTAGGTGCTCGCCATGCCCGCGGGGCGCGGCAGAAAGTCGGGCACCACGGCCACCGGCGACGACGGCGCCCAGCGCAGCACGTCGGCGAGAAAGCCCCGGCGCGCGGCGCGGCCCGGCTGCGTCATCGCGTCGGCCCCCTCGTACACGCGCGCGGCGCGCTCGGCGAGCAGCGACGTGTCCACGTCGTCGCCCGCATCGTACGAGAGCGAATACGACTGATAGCGACCGATCACGAGCGAGTCGACGGGCGTCCACTCGGGCGTGTCTTGATCGATCACGAGCGAGGTCTCGCCCGGCAGCGTCACGTTGCCGTCGCGCACCTGCTGCAGGTACTGGTTGACGCCGCGCGCATAGAACTCGAGCAGCGTGCGGTCGCGGCCCGGCTGCGTGGCGGCCCACATCGCGGTGGCGGCGCGGCGCAGCCCGAGCACGCGCGCGGCGAGGTCGCGGTCGACGAGCGACGAGTTGCTCACCAGCGCGCCGAAGCGCTCGGCCAGCGTGCCCGAGGCCACGCGGCGCAGCATCTCCATCTGCGGCATGCGGTCGCGCGCCATGATGTAGCCCTGCACCTGCGCGGCGTCGCGCAGGCTCGCCGCGTAGATGTGCGGCCAGCCCATGGCGTCGTACACCACGTCGACGGGGCCATCGAGGCCCGTGAGGCGCTCCGGCGCGCCCGTGGTGGGGTGCGCGGCCACGGGGGCGGGGATGCCCTCGAGGTTCACGTCGGCGACGGCCACATCGGCGATGTCGGTGGCGGCGTCGGCGATGTCGGTGGCGGCGTCGACGGGGGCGGCGGGCTGCTTGTCCGAGCAGCCGAGGGCCCCGAGAAGGCTCGCTGTAACGAGGAAGCGTGTGCGCATGGCCGCGGATTGAAACGCAACGCCCCATCGCCTACAAGCGCCGTCGATGAGTTCACCCGAAGACGCGCTGCGCGCACTGCTCGAAGGGGCTGCCGTCGCGAGCCTCGCGACGCTCGAAGACGGCCACCCCGCGGCCTCGCTCGTGCCCTACGTCGCGCTGCGCGACCCCGTGCGGCTCTACCTCCTCGTGAGCGACCTCTCTGCGCACACGGGCGCGCTCCGTCGCGACGCGCGCTGCGCGTGGACGGTGAGCGAGGCCCCGCGCGAGGGCGACCCCCGCAGCAACCACGCGCTCACCCGCGCGATGGCGAAGGCCACGGCGCGCTTCGTCGCGCGCGACGAGGCGAACGCGCGCGGCGTCGAGGCCGCGTACCGGGCCAAGTACCCCATCGCCGAGACGCTCCTCGGCCTCGGTGATTTTCACTTCGTCGAGCTCGCCACCGTCGAGGGCAGCGCGGGCTTCGTGCAGGGCTTCGGGCGCGCCTACGCGGTGCGCGGCGCCAACCTCGACGCCCTCGAGCACATCAAGACGCGCTGACCGTCGCCGCGGGCTCGGTCGCGAGCACGGCCTCGCGCAGCCAGCCCGGGAGCGCGAGCCCCTCGCCGATCGTGCGCGGCCGCTCGAGCGCGTGGTGCACGATGCTGTGCGCCCGCGAAACGGCTACGCGCAAGGGCGTTCCGCGCGCGAGGAGCGCCGCCACGAGGGCCGACAGCGTGCACCCGAGGCCGTGCATCGGGGGCACCGCGAGGCGCTGCGAGCGCAGCTCGCTGAACTCGCCGTTGTCGAAGAGAAGATCCACCGACTCGGTGCCCGTGAAGTGCCCGCCCTTGAGCAGCACCGCCCGCGCGCCGAGGCCCGCGATGGCCTTGCAGGCGCTCTTCGCCTGCGCGAGCGTGCGCACCTGACGGCCCGCGAGGCGCGAGGCCTCGTCGCGGTTGGGCACCACGAGCGTGGCCATGGGAATGAGCTCGCGCACGAAGGCCGTGAAGCCCGAGTCGTCGAGGAGCGCGCGGCCCAGCGTGGGGTTGACCACCGGGTCGATCACGAGGTGCGCGGGGGCCTGCGTGCGGAGCGCGTCGGCCACGATCTCGACCACCGCGGCGTTGCCGAGCGCGCCCGTCTTCACGGCCCTGGGCGGGAGGTCTTCGAACACCGCGTCGAGCTGCGCGCGCACCAGCTCGGCCCGCAGCGGATCGACCTTGCGGACCCCGCGCGTGCCCTGCGCCGTCACGAGGGTCACCACGCTGGCGCCGTGCACGCCGAGGGCCTCGAAGGCGCGAAGGTCGGCCTGGATGCCCGCCCCTCCCGAGGAGTCACTTCCTGCGATGGTGAGGGCGGTGACGGTGGGCGTCGGGGCGAGTGCGGTCATGAGGGCCGCGGAGAGTAGCAACAACACCCCCGGGGGGTGTCAACGCACTTCACTTCTTCTTGAGCGCCAGCAGCGACTCGCGAAACTTTCGCGCCTGCGCGGCGATCTCCATCGGCGCGAGGGGGGCTTGCGAGTCGTAGTTGACGCGCTCCAGCGTGCCCGGCGGCAGCGCGGGGAAGCTCAAGAACCGCGACGCCGTGGTGGCCCGCGCGGGCCCTCTGCCCGAGCGCGTGCGCGCTCGCACGAGGTAGAGCTGCTCCTTGGCGCGCGTGACGCCCACGTAGAAGAGCCGCCGCTCCTCGCCCGCGTTGATGGTGGCGAGCACATCCGTGGCCTTCGGGTTCTCCGTGCGCGAGTGCGGAATGATCCCCTCGTCGCAGCCGATGAAATACACCGTGCCGAACTCGAGGCCCTTCGATCCGTGCAGGGTGCTCAGCGTCACCTTCTCGCCCTGCTCTTCTTCTTCGTCGGCGAAGCGCAGCGTGAGCCGCGTGAGCACCTGGCTCGCCTCGCCGGGCGTCTTCGCGTCGGCCTTCTCGAGCGTGCGGTACAGCATCTCGATGTTCGTCCACCGCTTGCCCGCGGCGATGGCCGTGGGGCCCGCGGCCACGATGTCTTCCTTGAGGCGCACCGCGGCCGTCACGTGCTTCGCCACCTCGAGGAGCGGCACGTTCTGGTGGATCTTCGCCTTGGCCTCCTTCACCACGCCGACGAACACGCGCAGCGACTCCTTGGTGCCCGCGGGAATGTCGTCGATCTCGCCCGCGCGCTCGATCGCTTGAAAGAGCGTCACGCCCCGCGCCCGCGCGAAGCGCTCGAGGCGCGCGATGGTCACGTCGCCGACGCCGCGCGCGGGGTAGTTCACCACGCGGCGCACGGCGATCTCGTCGTGCGGGTGCAGCGAGATGCGAAGGTACGCGATGAGGTCCTTCACCTCGCGGCGCTCGTACACCGAGTTGCCGCCGATCATGCGGTACGGAATCGCCGCGAGGCGCATCGCCTCCTCCACGGCCTTGGCGAGCACGTTGGAGCGGTACAGCACGCCGATCTCGCGCTTGCGGTACCCCTCGTTCACGAGCTTCTGAATCCCGTCGACGACGAACTTCACCTCGCCCTCGCTCGAGTCGCACGCCACGATCTTCACCGGCGGGCCGCCCGGCTTGTCCGTGAACAAGCGCTTCGGAAAGGCCCGCACCTGGCCCTCCATCACCGCGTTCGACACGTCGAGCACGGGCTTGCGCGAGCGATAGTTCTGCTCGAGCGCGAGAATCTTCGCGCCCGGAAAGTGCTTCGGAAAATCGATCACGTTGGCGATGTCGGCGCCGCGCCACCCGTAGATCGACTGGTCGTCGTCGCCCACGCAGAACACGTTGCCCGTCGCGCCCGTGAGCGCCTTCACCACGAGGAGCTGCGCGCGGTTCGTGTCTTGAAACTCGTCGACGAGCATGTAGCGAATCTTTTTGCGCCACTGCTCGCGCAGGCCCTCATCCTCGGTGAGCTTCTTGAGCGGCCAGAGAATCAGGTCGTCGAAGTCGAACGCACGCAAGCGCTTGAGGGCCGACTCGTAGCGGGGAAACACCCACTGCGCGATCTCGTCGTACTCCGAGTCGGGCGCCTGCGCGGCGAGCTCCTCGGGCGAGCACATGGCGTTCTTGGCGTGCGAGATGCGCGCGATCACCGCGCCCACGTCGACGCGCTTGTCGCCGACCTTGTACTCGCGAAGAATCTCTCGAATGAGCCCCGCGGTGTCGGCGCCGTCGTACACGACGAAGGGCTCGCCCTTCGACATGGCCTGCCGCATGATCTCGCCGCCGAGGGCGTGAAAGGTCGAGATCCACACGTCTTTGCCGGGCTCGCCGCACAGGGCCACGAGGCGCTCGTGCATCTCCTCGGCGGCCTTGTTGGTGAAGGTCACCGCGGTGATGGCGCGCGGGGGCGTGCCCTGGTCGATGAGCCTCCCGATGCGCTGGGTGATCACGCGGGTCTTGCCGCTGCCGGCCCCTGCGAGCACGAGCGCGGGCCCCGTGCCGTGCTCGACGGCGGCCTTCTGCGCGGGGTTCAGCGGGATGCTCATGGTGTCACGGCGCGGGCACTACCAGAGGGGGCGCGAGGCCGCCAGTTTCGCGACCGGCGCGGGGCAGCGGGTGTAGTCTCCCGCCATGACGGCACTCACCATCGAAGCCATTCGGCGGCTTCCCAAGACCGACCTGCACGTCCACCTCGACGGTTCGCTACGGCTCGACACCATCGTCGAGCTGGCGCGCGAAGACGGCATCGAGCTCCCCGCCACCACGGCCGAGGGCCTCACCGACGCGATGAACCTCGGGCGCAACACGGGCTCCCTCGTCGAGTACCTCAAGGCCTTCGACGTCACGCTCCGCGTGCTGCAGACCGCCGCCTCGCTGCGCCGCGCCGCCTACGAGCTCGGCGTCGACGCCGCGCGCGAGGGCGTGCGCTACATGGAGGTGCGCTACTCGCCGATGCTCCACACGCGCCGCGGCCTCTCGGTCACCACCGTGGTCGAGGCCGTGCTCGAGGGCCTGCGCACCGCGCAAGACGAGGTGGGCATCCACGCCAACGTCATCATCTGCGGCATCCGCAACATCTCGCCCGAGCGCTCCCTCGAGATGGCCGAGCTCGCCGTCGCCTACAAGAACCGCGGCGTCGTCGGCTTCGACCTCGCGGGCGCCGAGTACGACCACCCGGCCAAGCACCACCGCGACGCGTTTCAGCTCATTCGCAACAACAACATCAACAGCACCATCCACGCGGGCGAGGCCTACGGGCCCGACTCCATCCGCCAGGCCATTCACACCTGCGGCGCGCACCGCATCGGCCACGGCTGCAGGCTCCGCGAAGACGGCGACCTGCTCCACTACGTGATCGACCACCGCATTCCGCTCGAGTGCTGCCCGTCGAGCAACGTGCAGACCGGCGCCGTGCGCGACATCTCCAACCACCCGCTGAAGTTCTACTACGACCTCGGCGTGCGCGTGACGGTCAACACCGACAACCGGCTCATCACCGACACCACCGTGAGCAAGGAGCTCTTCCTCGTGCACACGCGCCTCGGCGTGCCGTGGCCGGCCATCAAGCAGATCATTCTCAACGGCTTCAAGAGCGCCTTTCTGCCCTTCCACGAGCGCCGCGCGATGCTGCGCACCGTCGCGATGGAGCTCGACCAGTTCGAGCGCGACTACCGCCCCTCGCACGACGCGCCGCTCCTGCTCCAGGCGCCCGACACCGAGGCCGTCAGCAACTCCTCGGCGCCCGAGGCCCTCTCCTCCTAAGCCACCTCCGTGAAGCGCCTCGCCCTCGCCCTCGCCTGCGCGGCCTCGCTCGCGTCGCGCCCCGACGCGCGCGCACAGCAGGCGCCCGCACGCTGCGAGGTCACCGACGACGGCACCGTCGAGCGCCTCCGCCGCGATGTGGCGCACCTCGCCAGCGACGAGCTCGGCGGCCGCGAGCCCGGCACCGCGGGCGGCAACGCGGCGGCCGACTACCTCGTGCGACGGCTCACCGAGCTCGGCGTCGAGCCCGCGGGCACCGAGGGGTATCGCCAGCCCTTCGCGCTCGAGTTCGGCGTCGAGGCGCTGCCCGCGTCGTCGGTGCTCCTGCGCGCCCACGACGCGACCCGCGCGCTCGCGCTCGGCGTCGATTTTCGCGTCGCCAACGCGGCCCCCGCGAGCGGCGACGGGCGCGCCGTCGGCGGCCTCGTGTACGTGGGCCACGGCCTCGAGTCGGCCGACGCGCACTGGAGCGACTTCGCGCGCGGCGCCTCCCTCCGCGGACGCATCGCGGTGGCGCTCGCGGGCCCACCCGCCCCCGCCGACGCCGCCCGCGCGGCCTCGCTCCGCGCGGCCCACGTCGTGGGGAGCCTCGCGGGAAAGGTCCGCGCCGCCCGCGAGCGCGGCGCCGTGGGGCTCATCGAGATCGAGCTCGACCCGCGCGAGCCCGTCGAGACGTACACCGCGCCGCCGACGGCCAACGGCATCCCCGTGGTGCGCATCACGCGCGCGCAGGGCCAGTGGCTCCTCGGCCGCCCCATCGCCGCCGAGACCGCGCCCGTCACGCCGCTGCGCATCGTGGGCGCGAGCGCGCGCGTCGTCACGGCCACGCGCCGTCGGCACATCGTCACGAACAACATCCTCGGCATCGTGCGCGCGCGCCCGTCGAGCGACGCCGGCGCGGGCCCCTCGTCGCCCCTCGTGGTGGGCGCCCACTACGACCACATCGGGCGCGGGGGCTACGGCTCGCTCTCGCCGGGCGTGTACGGCATCTACAACGGCGCCGACGACAACGCCTCGGGTACCAGCGCCGTGCTCGAGCTCGCGCGTCGCCTCGTGCGCGCCCCCGCCGCGCGCGACGTGGTGGTCGCCTGGTTCGGCGCCGAAGAAGAGGGAATGGTCGGCTCGCGGTGGATGGTGTCGCACCGCCCGCCCGCGCTCACGGCGGTGACGGCCATGGTCAACCTCGACATGGTGGGGCGCCTGCGCGAGTGCAGGCTCTTCGTCGAGGAGCGGGCGACGGCGCGCGCGCTCCCCGCGATCGTCGACGAGGCCAACGGGCCCTTCGGCTTCGACGCGCGCCCGTGGGAGCCCACCCGCGGCGCGTGGGGCGCGAGCGACCACATGACCTTCACCGACGCGCGCATCCCCGCGGTGTTTCTCTTCACCGGGCTGCACGACGACTACCACCGCACGCACGACGACCCGCCGACGCTCAACTACCGCGGCCTCGGCGCGGTGGTGGGCTACGCCGAGCGCGTGCTGCGGCTCATGGCCGACGCCGCGCTGCGCGACGCACCCTCGCTGACCTTCGCGCGCTGAGCTACTCCGCGAGAATCTCGTCGGCCGTGGCGGCGGAGAAGATCCGCTCCGACCAGCGCGTGAGGGCGCCCACGTTCGACTCCGTCGCGACGCGCGCGCTCTGGTCGTCGGTGAGCGCGACGCCGCGCATGCGGCACGCGTCGAGGATGGTGCGCGCGAGCACGACCTGCACGCGCGACAGCTGATCGAGCGCATCGTCGCGCTGGCGCTCGGCCTCAGCGCGCTGGCGCTCGGCCTCGTCGAGGGCGCCGAGCTGCTCGTCGGAGAGCGCCTGCAGCCGCGCCACGAGCTCGCGGTCGTTGGGAATCATCGACTGGTTGGCGAAGAAGCGCAGGCGCAACTGCACCACGGCGAGGTCGAGCCCCAGCACGTTCGATCGCAGGTAGCCGCCCTGCGGGAGCACGGGCTGATACGTCTGCGCGCCCGCGTGGGCGAGGCGCCAGCCGCGCAGGTGCCCGCGCCGACAGTCGAAGCTGAAGTACTCGGGGATCCGCACGCGCGCGTAGTCGCGCACGTTCTCGACCACGTCTTTGTGTTTGAGCCCCAGGTTGCGCACCTCGATCACGAGGTCGGGGCCGCGCTTCTCGTCTTGCACGACCCAGCGCTCGGGCTCGTAGTCGGGGTCGCAGTCGAGCACGGCGAGCACGTCGGGCACGATCACGGGCTCGCCGGGGTACAGCACCGCGAGCTCGTTCGCGAGCAGCACGCCGCGGCCCACCCTGCGAAAGTGCGCGTCGAGGTCGGCCGCGATGCCGGCCTTGCGCTTCGAGTGGCGCACGCCCTCGCTCATCGCCTCCCGGTGCTCGTCGAGCACGGCCTCGATGCGCTCGACCACGGCCTCGCGCTCCTGCGGAGAGAGCCCGTTCCAGGTGTCGGCATCGGGCATCACGATGCGCGGGTCGTCCCACACGCGAGGGGCTCTGGGGCGCTGCGAGGCGGTGGTCATGGCGCGGGCGATCGTAACGCAGCGCGCAGAGCGCGGCGACAACAGCCATTCGCGCCACGCCCAACATCTTCTTGTGGCGTGATCGCGCGCGAGACGGCGGAGGCGCTACAGACCGCGCAGGTCGGGGCCGCGTTCGCGCACGGCGCTCCAGACCGCGAGCACGAAGACCTCGGCGCGGCTCTCGACATAGTAGACGTGGTACCGCGAGGATCGCAGCAAGACGCGCCGCACGCCGGAGACGCTCGCGTGCGGCACGCGCTGTCCGGCACCTGCGAAGTGGCGCAGCATCTCGAAGACCTCAGCGAGTTCGTCGACGAAGAGGTTCGGCGCGAGCGGCCTGTTCGTCTCCCACCATGAGCCGATCACACGCACATGCGCCTCGGCCTCGGGCGAGACGATGACCCGCTTCATCGCCGTGTGCGAAGGGCCGCGAGCACGTCCTGCGCGTCGCGACCCCGTCCGGCCTGCACCGAACTCCACGACCGGCCGATCGCGTCGTGGAGCGCCTCGCGTTCGACCTCGTCGAGGTCGTCACCCTCGTCGTCGACGGTCAGCGAAAGCACCGTGCCCTCGGGCATCGACGTGGGTTCGTCCATCACAAGTCGACCGTTGCGAACCGTCGCGCGCATGCTGAAGAGCCTAACACGGAGGCGGCCGCCTCCGCGCGATGGCGGGCCACGCCGGGCGCGTCGCGAGTATGGTGGCCGATCGCGACCCCACGCTCGCGACGCTATCCCGCCGAGAGCGCAACAGGCATCAGGGGGAACGTGCCATCGGCACGCGCCTGCCGATCCATCGGCATGCGCCTGCCGGTCATCGCGAAACCTCTTCCCGCAAGCCCTCTGCGCGTGCTCCACTCGGCGATCGAGAGGTGCACCCGTGGCGAAATCGTCCCCCAAGCGCTCGCTCATCGCCGAGACAAAGTCCGCCGCGCTCGCCCGCAACGTCGCGCGCCTCGGCGAGCTCCTGGCGCTCATTCGTCGCCGCATGACCGAGGTCGTCGAGGGCTTCTACGACCTCGGCGAGGCCCTGCGCGAGGTGCTCGACAAGAAGCTCTACGCCGCCGCAGGGCACGCCAGCCTCGACGCCTGGCTCCGCGCCGAGAAGCTCCTGTCCATTCGCCAGGCCAACAAGCTCGTGTCCGTGGTGCGCCGCGTGCCGCGCGAGCAGGCCCTCGCGCTGGGCCAGGAGCGGGCCTACGCCCTCGTCGCCTACACCGACGCCACCCCCGCCGACGACACGCCCGCGGGCCTCCTCGCGCAGTCGGCGAAGATCGGCGCCACCCCCGTCGCCGAGGCCTCGCTGCGCGAGATTCAAGCCGCCACGCGCACCGCGCGCAGCGC
>CAISKJ010000200.1 GCA_903885885.1 uncultured delta proteobacterium | reverse complement strand
GGCTCCGCGCCGCCGTCGCGCGCCTCACGCCCGCGGGCCTCTGCGACGCCTGGGTCGCCGAGCACGGCGACGCCGAGGCCCCCGTCGCGCGCGACACGGTGCTCGAGCGCGTGGCCCCCATCGCGTGGCGCCGCGGCGAAGAAGACGGCGAGGCCGTGCTCATCGTGACGCGCGGCGACGAAGTGCTCGCCACCCTCTCGGCGCACGCCGAGCCCTTCGTGCGCGCGCTGTCGAAGTCCACGCGCTTCCGCGCGCGCGACGCCGCCGCGTGGGAGCCGTCGATCCCGTGGGACGACGTCGCCATGCTCCTCGGCGAGTTCGCCTCCCTCGGCGTGCTCGCGCGCGCCGCGGGCTGAGCGCGGGCCGACGCTTGTGGAGCCCCCGCGTGCGGCTTGGGCTGTGATAGAAGGGACGCACGGTGACGCGCGCGCTGCCACGCACCCCGAGTGCTCCCCTCGCGATCGCCCTGTGCGCCCTCGCCGGCTGCGCCTTCGAGCAGCGCGAGATCGTCGTCGAGGACACGCTCGCCCCCGACGCCGAGGCGCCCGCAGACACGACCATCGTCACCGACGCAACCGTTACACCCGACCTACCCAGCACGCCCGACGCCTCCCCCAAACCCGACGCGCCCGTCACCCCCGACGTCACCCCCGACGTCACCCCCGACGAACCCGTCGCGCCCGACGCGCCCATCGCGCTCGACGCCACCCCCGACACGCCCATCGCGCCCGACGTCGCGCCCGACGTCCCCACCGGCCCCGCGGGCAACGCGTGCACCATGCTCGGCCCCATGGGCGGCACCGACCCGGCGTGCGGCAGCGTGCTGCGTTGCCTCACGAGCACCACCACCCCGTCGTGCTCGCTCGCGTGCGTCGACAACAGCGCGCAGGCCGTCGAGCGGGCCGCATGCGGCGGCGGCGGCTCCACCTGCCTCACCTACGGCGAGGGCGCCAGCGCCGCGTCGTTGTGCGCCGCGGCCTGCGACCCGTCGGCGGCGCCGGGCGCGGCGGGCGCGTGCCGCGCGGGCTTCGTGTGCACGGGCTGGTGGTACTCGCACGCGATGGCGCGCAACGACACGCCGGGCTGCGCCGCCTTCTGCACGCGCGACAGCGACTGCCCCAGCGGGCAGCGCTGCGACGTGCGCGAAGGCACCTGCGGCGCCCGCGTGGTCGACCTCGCGCGGCTCCCCGACGGCGAGCCCTGCGACCCCACCGTCACCGAGCTCATCGCGGGCGAGACGGTGCGGCGCAACAACCAGTGCCGCGGGATCTGCTTCCGCGCGACGAGCACCGCGACGCAGGGCCTCTGCGGCTCGATGCTCAACCTCGCCTTCGCCTCGATGTGCCCCGACGACCCGGCGCGCCTCCTGCCCCTTCGCAGCCTCACGCCCGACAACCTCGCCCTGTGCATCGAGGCCCGCTGCGCCCACAACAGTGACTGCCGCGCGCCCCTCGTGTGCCGCTACGTCGAAGACAGCACCGGCGCCCCGCTCATGGCCTTCCCGCCGCGCTGCCTCTACGGCACGGCGCGCCAGGCCACGGGCATCCCCTGAGGCGCTACGGCCGCGCTTGACGTACGCGGGGCTCTTCCGGCAAATGCGCGCCGCCACGGAGCACCGCGCGCACCCGAAACGGAGAGTCGTCGCATGGAGAGCATTCCGGTCGTAGATCTCAGAGACCACACGGCGGGCGGCGCGTCGCGCGCGGCCTTCGTTCGCACGCTGGGCAGCGCCCTCGAGCAGTGGGGCTTCGTCGCGGTGGTGGGCCACGGGGTGCCCGACGCCCTCCTCGCGCGGGCCTACGCGGTGGCCGCCGAGGTGTTCGCCCTGCCCCCGAGCGAGAAGCTCCGCAGCGAGCGCGCCGACAACGGCCGCCAGCGCGGCTACACGCCCTTCGAAACCGAGCGCGCCCGCGACCAGCTCCTCGGCGACCTCAAAGAGTTCTGGCACGTGGGCCGCGAGCTCCCGGCCGACTACCGCGGCGAGATCCCGCGCAACGTGTTCCCCGCCGCGGTGCCTGCGTTCTCCGATGTGATGGGCGCCCTCTTCGCCGCGCAGGAGTCCCTCGCGCTGCGCCTCCTCGCGTCGGTGTGCGAGCACCTCGGGCTCCCCGTGGGCACCTTCGACACCATGGCCGCGCAGGGCAACAGCGTGCTCCGCGTCATTCACTACCCCGACGTGGCCGACGCCGTGCCGGGCCAGGTGCGCGCCGCCGCCCACGAAGACATCAACCTCCTCACGGTGCTCCCCGCCGCCACGCGCCCGGGCCTCGAGATCCTCACGCGCGAGGGCGCCTGGGTCGCCGTCGAGACGCCCCCCGGCTGCATGATCTGCGACACGGGCGACATGATGCAGTTCGTCACCGGCGGCCGCATGCCCTCCACCACGCACCGCGTGGTCAATCCCCCCGACGGCGGCGACGGCGGGCGCTACTCCATGCCCTTCTTCCTGCACCCCGCCCCCGAGGCCGTGCTCACGCCCTTCGCGGGCGGCGCCTCGCCCGTGCGCGCGCACGACTTCCTCCTCCAGCGCCTGCGCGAAAACGGCGTTCTCTAAGCTACTTCGCGAGAATGCCCGCGATGGCCGCGAGCTGCGCCACGCGCAGCCCCGCGCGCCCGTGGCCCATGGGCGCCACCGCGGCGGGGTCACCGCCGAGGCGCGCGAGGTAGTCGGCCGGCGCGCCCACGTTGCCCGCTGCCTCGGCCCGCGCCACCTTGCGCAGGTCGATGCGCGCGGCGGGG
>CAISKJ010000199.1 GCA_903885885.1 uncultured delta proteobacterium | reverse complement strand
CCGCGGTGGCCGACCGCGGCGACCACGGCGGCGCCCCCTCACCCTCGACGGAGTGCGTCGCCGACAGCGACTGCGTGGCCGCCTCGTGCTGCCACCCGACCGCGTGCGCGCCCGCGACGCGCGTCCCCTCCTGCGGCGGCCTCGTGTGCTCGCAGGAGTGCGCGCCGGGAAGCCTCGACTGCGGACAGGGCCGCTGCGCCTGTGTGGCAGGACGCTGCGGTGCGGTGCGTCGCGCCTCACACTGAACAAGCTGCGCCGCGGCGCAGTCGGGTCGCGAACGCGGCGCGCGACGGGCGCGCGCTCCGCCGCATTGGCCGACGATTGCGACCGATGCTGCGCGGTACGTTCTCTGCTGAATACGGTGCATGACCGCACATCACGCCGTTGTTTGGATCGACCACGCCGAGGCCCGAATCTTTCGCTTCGTGGGCGAAGGGGTCGAGCACACCGCGGTGCACCCGCAGAAGCTCCCGCCCGACCACGCGAAGCACCACCACCACGCCGACGTTCGCCACGTCGACACGCACTACTTCGACGACGTGATCCGCAGCGTGCGCGACGCCGAGCGCATTCTCATCGTGGGGCCGAGCAAGGCGAAGCTCGAGCTCCTGCGCCACCTGCAGAAGCACGCGCACGGCCTCGAGGCGAAGGTCGTCGGCGTCGAGACCGTCGACCATCCGACCGACGGTCAGCTCGTCGCGTACGCGAAGCAGTACTTTCACGCCTCGGACCGCATGTCGGGCTGAGGCGCTCGCCTCCGCCCTCCCCTCGCACCGACCTCAGCGCGCGCGCCGCACGACCGCAGGAGCTCCCTGCGCGGGCGTCGGCGCGCCGACCACCACGGGCCCCTCGTTGGCCAGCGCCGTGATCGGCGGCACCAGCACCCGCGCACCGCTGCGGAGCACGAGCGCACCGTCGGGCGCGAGCTCGACGGCGTCGGGCTCGTCGTCGCGGTCGAGGCGCGCGGCGCACTGCTGCGGAGGCGGCGCGTCGGGCACCCGCAGCGTCGCGTCGATGGGGCGCAGGCCCGCGCGCGACCCGAGCAGCACCACGGCGGGCGTGTGCTCCCACGCGTGCGTGACCACGGCGTCGCCGACGGTGTCGCCGCTCACGTCGGTGACCGCGATGGCCGCGGGGCGCCGGCCGACGACGAGGCGCGCGCGGCGCGACCACCCGCGGGGCGTGCGGGCGAACACGGAGAGGTCCCCCTGCGGCTGCGCGGCGAGGAGCGGGTCGCCCGTGTGCGCGACGAGGAGCTCGTCGTGGCCGTCGCCCGTCACGTCGCCGAGCGCGACGGCGCCGCAGCCGTCGGGGCGGTCGAGGGTGACGAGGCCGTCGAAGCGTCCGTCGCCGCGGTTCACGAGGTAGCGCAGCGCGCCGCCGCGGCCGCCGCCCTCCTCGCGCGACTGGTGCTCGCACACGAGCACGTCGCGGCGACCGTCGCCGTCCATGTCGGCCGCGGCCCCGACGCCGAGCTCGACCACGTACGCCGGCGGCGCGGCGGGGACGTAGCGCACGCGCTCGAAGAGCATCCCCTCGCTGAGGGCGAGCACGTGGAGGCTCTGCGCGCACTGGAGCACCACCTCGTCGCGCGCGTCGCCCTCGAGGTCCGCGGCGAGCACCGAGCGCGGCGCCTCGCAGGGATACACCCGCGCCACCACGTGGTTGTCTGCGCCGCCGTCGCGGCCCGCGTCGCGCGCGCGGCCGTCGTAGGCGTCGGCGCGCGCATCCGCGAGTGCGCCCGCGTCGTGCGGGGTCGCGTCGAGCGCCGCGTCGAGGGGCGCGATCGCGTCGGGCGCCGCGACGATG
>CAISKJ010000198.1 GCA_903885885.1 uncultured delta proteobacterium | reverse complement strand
CCTCGCGGAGGAACAGGTCGCGCCCCCGATGCCGCGCGCTGCCGAGGGCCACCGTGATGCGCGTGGTGAGGTTGCGCCACGACGTGGTCGCCCCGAACGCAGGCGGCGCGACGTTGCACGCGGGCGGCGGCGGACACGCGACCGACGCATCGGGCGCGCTCGCATCGACCGACGCATCGGGCGTGATGATCACATCGGGTCCGGTCATCACGTCGGGTGCGGTCATCACGTCGGGCACAATCATCACGTCGGGCGCGGTCATCACGTCGGGCGCGGTCATCACGTCGGGCGTGCTCACCACATCGGGCGCGGTCATCACGTCGGGCGTGCTCACCACATCGGGCGCGGTCATCACGTCAGGCGCGCTCGTGACGTCGGTGGCGGCCACATCGTCGAGCGTGGGCGCGCGATCGACCAGCATGAACGCGTCGGTCGCGGCGTCGCGCGTCGATCCATGGGGTGCAACGGGCTCCGCGGTGGCGCCGCTCCCGTCGCCGCACGCGCTGAGAGCCGCCACCGCCAACACCGTCAGAACGCTTCGCATCGCGGGAGGCTCGCACGATGTCCGCGAGGCGTGAAGCACGGGGAGATATCTCACGGCGGACAGTTGACGGGCGCACGGCGAGCGGGCGATATCGCGGCAAAGCGCGGGTGCTCTCGCCGGGGGTGATCGTCTCCCACGGTCTTCCATCCCGTCGCCAGAGACCGCCATGGAAGTCGCCTCGCAGATGCCGCTCGACAACCCGCAGCAGGTTGTTCAGTGGCTCCAATCGACAATGCCCCAGTACACGTACACCGTCCGGGGCAACTACGTGATCGTCGGCGCGGGCTCCGCGACGGGCGTGCTCATCCGCGGCGCGGGCCCGGGTCGCGCGAAGCTCATCTGGGCGTTTCCGAGCATGGCCGTGCAGCTCTTGCTCACGCTGGGCATGGTGTTCACGGGCATTCTCCCCGGGCTCGTGGCCTTCGGCATCGTGTGGCTCGTGGTGTAGAGCGGCGTCGATGCGATCCGGCAAGACATCTCGCGCGCGCTCATGGGCAACGCGCCGATGGGCGCCTCGATGGGCGCGATGCCCGTCGCGCGCTCGGGCGGCGGCGGCGGCCTCCTCGCGGGCGGCATCCTCATGCTGCTCATGGCGCTCGGCAGCTTCGGCTTCGCGGCCAGCGAGTTCAGCGACGCCGACCACGCCGATCGCTGGGCGAGCGAGCGCTCCACCAGCTCGTACGGCAGCTACGGCCTGGGCTCGAGCTTCTGGTACGCGCGCGCCCGCACCCACCGCCAGCAGGGCGGCATGGCCATCGGCGGCGGCGCCGTGCTCCTCATGGCCTCGATCGCGATGTTCATCGCGCGCAGCAAGGGCAACGCGAGCAACGCCGGCGCCATGGGCAACCCGATGGGCTACGGGCCGCAACCGGGCGGCTTCGGCGCACCGCAGCAGGGCTTCTCGCAGCAGGGCGGCTTCGGCGCGCCCCAACAGCAGGGCTTCGGCGCGCCCCAACAGCAGGGCTTCGGCGCGCCCCAACAGCCGGGCTGCGGCGCTCCGCGACAGCAGGGCGGGTTCGGCGCTCCGCAGCGGCAGGG
>CAISKJ010000197.1 GCA_903885885.1 uncultured delta proteobacterium | reverse complement strand
GCCTCCGCCGACGCCCGCGATCGAGGAGCCGCCGACGCCGCCTCCGCCCCCTCCCCCGCCGGCGGCGCGACCGCGTGCGCCGCGGCCCGTGGCGCCTCCGCGGGTCGAGCCCACGCCGCCCGAGAACGCGACGCTCGAGCCCGCCCGCGAAGACGCCGCGACGCTCGACGAGTCCGCGGTCGCGACCCTCGACGACGCGGCGAGCGACGCGGTCGACGAGTCGGCGATGGCCGCCGTCGACGACGCGGCGAGCGACGCAGGCGACGCGGCGGCGATGGCCCTCACCGACGCGAGCGTCGACGCCGAGCCGCGCGGCGTGCCCGGCATCGCGGGCGAGGTGGGCGCCCTGGCGGCGGCGATCCCCGCGGGCTCGGTGGTGACGCTTCTGCTGCGCACCGACCGCATTCGTCGCAACCCCAACGGCCCGCGCGTGAGCGCCCTGCTGCGCGGCATTCGCGACTGGCGTCAGGTGCTCGACGGCACCGAGCTCGACCCCGTCGAAGACTTCAACATGGTGCTCCTCGCGAGCGCCGACCCCTTCGGCACGCCCGACGATCCGCCCGACCTCAGCGTGATCGTTCGCACGCGCGGGCCCCGCGGGTTTCTACGCGCGTCGATCGAGCAGATGGCGGGCGCGCGGGCGGCGTCGCGCGGTCCCGTCGAGCTGCCCGACGGCGGCTCGGACCCGAGCGGCACGCTGCGCGACCACTTCGCCCACCGCGACGCAGGCGCGCTGCCGAGGCCCGCGCGCCCCGTGTGGCGGCGCCAGGGCGGCGCCGAGGTGGCCACTGTGGACCGGTACATGGGCCCGCACGCGGTGGTGCTCCTCGGCGACGACCTCGCGGCCATCGCGGCGCCCGCGCGCGTGCCGCAGCTGCTCGCGGTGCTCGGCGCGCGCACCGCGACGGCGACGTCGAGCGAGCGCGACGACACGCTCCTCGCGGTGCTGCAGGCCGACGGGCTGCGCAACCTGCTCTCGCTGCCGGGGCGCGCCACGATGATCCCCACGCGCGCCGAGGTGGCCCTCTACGAGACGCGCGCGGGCGGAGCGCCCGACGGCGGCGCCTCGCTGCTCGCGGTGCTCCCCTACGAAGACGACGCGCAGCCGGCGCGGGTGGCGCCGCTCCTCGGGGCCTTCGTCGAAGACCTCATCGACAACGTCGACCGCTTCGCGAACTCGCTGCAAGGCAGGCTCGCCGAGGGGTCCGGCGTGGTGCACTTCGACGTGCTGCGCAGCGCGCTCCGCGCCATTCACGCGCGCGCCGACGGCCGCAGCATCCGCGTCGAGGCGACGCTCACCGCCGCCGAGGTGGCCGAGCTCCTCAACGCCCAGCGCCTCGCGCAGATGTTCCGCTAGCCGCGGAGGTTACGGTTGCGTAGGTCGCTCGTCGGCGTCGAGCGCGAGGTGGTGCACGCGCGCGAGGCTCGTCGCCACGAGGAGCGTGCGCTCGTCGGCCGAGAGCGCTACCGCGACGGGGTGCTCGCCCCAGGTGCGCAGGTCGAGCTCGCCGAGGCACGCGCCGTCGCCGAGGCGCCACACCTCGACGCGGTCGCGCGTAGGCACCACGACGCGCGTCGCGCCGAGCGCCATGGGGAGCACGTCGGGCGCGCGGTCGGCGCGGTCGAGCGTGCAGCGCGCGACGAGGGAGCGGACGTCCCACACGCACACCTGACCGCGGGTGCGGGTCTCCGACGCGAGGGCCGCGCCGTCGCGCGAGAACGCGGCGGGCTTGTACCGCGGCACGCCGACGACCGCGCGCTCGCCCTTCGCGGCCCCGTTGCGCGCGTCGAAGCGCGCCACGAACGAGCGGTCGAGCGAGAGCAACGCCACGACCTCGTCGCTCCCGCCGACGAAGCTCGCGGCGCGGTGCTCGTACGCGCCGTCGCTGTCGAGGCGCCTCACCGAGGCGCGCGTGAGGTCGATGAGCGAGAGCCCGCGCGTGTCGCGGTGGGTCGCGACGAGGCGCGCGCCGTCGGCCGAGGCGCGCAGGGCGCTGACGCCGGGGCACGCGATGGCGTCGAGCTCCTGCCCGTCGGCGAGCGACCAGGCGCGCACCACGCCGTCGGCGCACGCCGCGTAGAGGCGTCGCGCGTCGGGCGCGAAGACCGCGTCGAGCACGGCGCCGTCGGGGCACTCGAAGCACCAGGCGGTGTCGCCCGTCGCGACGCTCCACACCCGCACGCGTCGGTCGGTGGCCGCGGTCGCGGCGAGGGCGCCGTCGTCGGAGAGGGCGAGCGCGGTGATGCTGCCCGCGTGCTCGCCGTGGTGGTGCAGCTCATCGCCGGTGGCGAGGTCGCGCACGCAGAGGGTGCTGCCGTGGCGCAGCCAGGCCGCGCGCGCGGCGTCGGGCGCGAGGGCCGCGGTGTGCACCGACTCGTCGAGGGTGGCCTCGAGGGTGTGCGCGTCGCCGTCCACGGTGAGGCGGTGCACGGCGCCGCGGCGGTCGAAGCGCACGAGCGAGCCGTCGCGGTCGCACGCGGCCACGTCGGCGGCCGGGGCGCGATCGAAGAGCGCCACGCGGGCGCCGCTCGCGAGGTGCCAGCACGTGACGCCGCGGGCCTCGTCGAAGAGCCAGAGAAAGGCACCGTCGTGGCTCCAGCGCGCGCGCCGATGGCTCGGCGGCGCGTCGATGCGGCGCTCGTCGCCGGTGGCCACGTCGAGCACCCGCACGCCGCCGCGCCACCACGGAACGTGCGCGCCTTCGTGCGAGACCGACACAGGGCCCGCGCCGCGCAGCGTGTGGAGCGCGGCGCCGCCCGCGGTGGCCCACACGCGCACGCGGCCGTCGTCGCACGCGTCGACCGCGAGGGCGCCGTCGTCGGAGAGGGCGACGTCGACGATGGCACGCCCGCGGCCGAGGCTTCGCTCGAGGGCACCGTCCCGCGTACGGTGGAGCAGCAGCTCGCCGCGGTGCGTCCCGAAGAGCACGCGCGCGCCCTCGACGTCGAGGGCGTAGGGAGCGCCGGGCGCGCGCAGCGGGCGCGGGCTCCACGCGGCGCTGGCGAGGCGCGCGCCGCTCGTGGCGCTGAGGCGCTGCGCGCCGTAGTCGGTGAGCACGAGCACCTCCGACGGGTCGCGGGTGAGCGCGACGCGCGGGTCGCCGCCGACGACGCGCCCGCTGTCATCGCCCCACGATCGCACGAGCCTGAGCGCGTCGAGTTTCATGCGATCGACCGCGCGCGGTGCCCGCGCGAATGATGTGGACGTACTCTGTCACACATGAGATCGCGCACGCGCGCCTCGGCGTGAGGCCCGGCTACGGGGCGAGGCGCTCGATCACCCACGCGTCGCCGTCGCGGCGGTATCGCACGCGGTCGTGCATGCGCCCGGGGCGCCCCTGCCAGAACTCGACGCGCGCAGGCACCACGCGATACCCGCCCCAGTGCGGCGGCCTCGGGGGCGCGTCGCCGAAGCGCGCGAGGGACTCTGCGTAGCGCGCGTCGAGGGCTTCGCGCGATGGCACCACAGCGCTCTGCGGCGAGGCCCACGCGCCCAGGCGGCTCTCGACGGGGCGCGAGGCGTAGTACGCGTCGGCCTCGTCGTCGACCACACGCTCGACGGTCCCCTCGACGCGAACCTGTCGCTCGAGTGAGCCCCAGAAGAACACCAACGCGGCGCGCGCGTTGGCCGCGAGGTCGCGCCCCTTGGCGCTCTCGAAGTTGGTGTAGAAGACGAGCCCGCGGTCGTCGACGTTCTTGAGCAGCACGACGCGCGCGGAGGGGGCGCCATCGGGCGACGCCGTGGCGAGCGTCATCACGTTGGGCTCGCCCGTCTCGGTCTGCCGCGCCTCGGCGAACCATTGCAGAAACTGACGGAGCGGGTCGGCGTGCACGTCGCTCACGTCGAGCGAGTGTGCGGCGTAGTTTCTGCGGAGCGCGGCGATGTCGTTCATCGGAGGGTGCGAGCGGGCGCGAACGTTGGCGTGGCGCTACTGCGCGCCGAGGGCCGTGAGGCGACCCTGCGCGGCGCGGTCGTTCGGCGCAATGGCGAGAATCTGCCGCAGCGTCGCGATGGCGCCCGCGCGGTCGTTGGTGGCCACGAGGAGATCGACGAGGCGGTGCATGTACTGGGTGTTGCGCCGGTCGATGCGCGTCGCGGCGCGGTACTCGTTGAGCGCGTCGGCGCGGTTGCCGAGGCGCTCGTACACGTTGCCGAGCTGCGCGTGCAGGGGGGCGTTGTTGGGCTGCGCCCGGAGCGCGCCCTGAAGGAGCGTGCGCGCCTGCGGGTAGTTGCGCGTGCGGAGCGCCTCGGTGATGCGCGGGTCGTTGGCCGACACGGCGCCCGCAGCCGCGGGCGCGGGCGCTGCGGCCGGTTGCGTGCGCGCGGCGGCGACGGGTGGCGCGG
>CAISKJ010000196.1 GCA_903885885.1 uncultured delta proteobacterium | reverse complement strand
GTGTGCGCGCCCGACGAGCTCGCGCGCTTCTTCCGACAGCCCGCCGAGGCGCCCGCGCTCCTCGCGAAGTGGCGCGCGCATCGTTACTGGCCCGTAGCTTTCGCCCTCGCGCTCGCCGACCCGCTGCTCGAAACCATGTTCGGCCCCGCGGCCACCCAGCACGCCGCGCGGGGGTCGTATCCCGGCTATTTCCAGCGGGTCTTCGAACGCGGCCTCGCGCGCCCCGACGCGTCGGCCAACCCCTTCTTGCAGCACGTGCTGCTCGGCTGCTACCTGCGCCCGCCTCCCTACGTCGGCGTAACTTCGACCGATCGCGTGGCGCTCGTCGAGGGCGCGCTCACCGACGTGCCCCGCCTCGAGCGCTTCAACGTGTGGAGCCTCTCCAACGTCTTCGACTGGGGCGACGACGCGCTCGTCACCCTCTGGGCCGACGCCTTCGTCGCGCACGCGCAACCCGGCGCCGCGGTGCTCGTCCGTCAGCTCAACAACCGGCGCGACCTGCGGCGCTTCTTCGGCTCGTCGGTGCGCTTCGACGACGCCCTCGGGGCCGACCTCCAGGCCCGCGACCGGAGCCTCTTCTACGAGCGCGTCGAGGTGGGAGTCCGTGTCTGAGCGCGTCACCCTCCGCGTCGTCGACGCCCGCGGCCTCGCCCCCTACGCGCGCGACCTCGCGGCCCTCGAGGCCTCCATCACGTACCCCGTCGACGACGGCGCCGATCGCTTCGCCATCGACCACGGGCCGACCTATCACCCCTTCTTCTCGGCCCTCGGCGACCCGCGCTTTCTCCTCGCGCTCGAGGGCGACCGCGTGGTGGGCGCCGTCGCGGGCGTGTTTCGCGAGGCCCGCGACGGGTCCGAGCGCACCGCCGCCGTGTACCTCTGCGACCTCAAGGTGGCCGCCTCGCACCGCGGCACCGGCCTCGCGCGGCGCATGGCCGCCTACGCCCTCGCGAAGGCCGCCAGCGACCCCTCGCTCTGGCGCTGGCGCCTCGCCTACGCCGCCGCGATGCGCGGCGCCCACGGCGACGTCACGCGCTCCATGCGCGGCGCCCATGCGGGCAGGCTCCTCGGCCCCGCGGCCACGCTCGCGGTGTACTTCGTGAAGGCCCGCGCGCTGGCCTCCCTCGACCCGCGCGGGTGCCCCGCCGCGCCCGCGGGCGCCGGGCTCGACCTCAGCCCAGCGGTGCGCGCCACCTGCCGCGGCCCCGGCGTGACCAACACCGCCAACCGCAAAGACCTGCGCCTCCTGTCGACGGGCGCCCCGTGGCCCCTCGAGCACCTCGCGCTCGGGCCCGCGCAGTGGGGCGCGTCGCTCGGCGCGTACCTGCGCGCGTGCGGGGCGTTCCTCGGCGGCGAGGGGGCGCCCGAGGCCACGGCGTGCTTCACCCTCGACGAGCGCCTCGCGGAGCACGTGGCGTGGCTGGGCGCGCGAGGGGTCTCGCCGGGGGCGGCGTGTACGGTGTACACGTTGCGGCTCGGGCTGCCCGCGCGGCGCGCGTGGGTGCACCTGAGCCCGTCGGAGATCTGACGTGAGAGCCTACATCGCCGACCTCAAGCGCCGCTGCGCCGTCGAGGAAAACCCTTATTTCAAAGCCCTCGAAGACGGCACCTTCACCCGCGAAGACTTCATCGAGACGCAGGTGCAGTTTCTCTTCGCGGTGGTGTTCTTCTCGCGCCCCATGGCGGTGCTCGCGGGGCGCCTGCCGCGGCCCGAGCAGCGCCTCTCGCTCCTCGAGAACGTGCGCGACGAGCACGGCGACGGCAACCTCTCGCTCTCGCACGAGCGCACCTTCCTCACGCTGCTCGCGCGCCTCGGCGTAACGCCCGACGAGGTCGATCGGCGCGCGCTCTGGCCCGAGGTGCGCGCGTTCAACACCGCCCTCGGCGGGCTCTGCATGGCCGACGACGGGTACACCGGCCTCGCGGCCCTCGGCATCGTCGAAGACCTCTTCGCGGGCATCTCGGCGCGCCTCGGGCGGGGCATCGTCGCGCGCGGTTGGCTCGCGCCCGGCGAGCTCGTGCACTACGCCGCCCACGAGGTGCTCGACGTGTCGCACGCCGAGGGCTTCTACAAGGTGATCGACGGCCCCTACGCCGCGCACCCGCGCCACGCCTACCAGGTCACGCAGGGCCTCGAGCTCGGCGCCTACGTGTTCCTTCGCATGTATGAAGACCTCTACCGCGCCCGCGCGCGGCGCTGGCACCGCGACGTGCGCGGGCCCCACAGCCTCGCCGACGGCTGGCACCTCGAAGGCGCCTGAGGGTGCTCGCCGCGCCGCTCATCGCGCTGGTGCTCGCCGCGCCCGCCGAGGT
>CAISKJ010000195.1 GCA_903885885.1 uncultured delta proteobacterium | reverse complement strand
CGACAACGCCCACTGCGGCGCCTGCGGCCGCGCGTGCCCCGGCGACCAGCTGTGCTTCAACAGCGCGTGTGTGCGGCCCTGCGCGGCGGGGCAAACGCGCTGCCCGACCGGCGCGTGCGCCACCCTCAGCGCCGACGCCAACAACTGCGGCGCCTGCGGCAACGCCTGCGCCGCAGGGCAGTTCTGCGCGCGCGGGGCCTGCACGGCCACGCCGCCGCCCACGCGGTACACGGTGCAGCGCGACGCGCCGGGCGTCACCTTCATCGACGCCTGCGCCGCCCCCGGTGCGACGCGCGTCCTCGCGGCGAGCGACGAGGGCGAGCAGCTCCTCGCGCTGCCGTTCCCGCTGCGCTACTGGACCACCGAGTACGCCGAGGGGGCGCCGGTGCTGCTCTCGGTCAACGGCTTCTTCGCGTTCACCGGGGCGCTGTCGGCGGTGCGCTCGGTGGTGATCCCGTCGACGTCGCTGCCCAACGGCGTGGCGTCGGTGCACGGCCGCGACCTCGCGAGCGTCGAGCCCCTCTGCGTAGCCACGGTGGGGGTCGCGCCCCTGCGCCGCTGGGTCATCGAGTGGGCGGGCGCGCAGGAGCGCAACCCGTCGCCCGTGCCCGCGGTGAACGCCCTCACCTTCGAGGCCGTGATCACCGAGCGCACCGACACCATCGACTTCGTCTACCAACGGATGGACGGCGCCGTAAACGCCTACACCGGCCTCGAGGCCCCGAGCGGCGCCGTGGGCCAGACGGGCTGCACCACCACCTCGTCGTTCTGCACCGTCGCCGCTGGCACCCACGTTCGCTTCACACCCGCGCCATGAGCACCACGCACCACGCCCTCGCGATCCTCACGCTGCTCGCCGTCGCGTCGTGCTCCGAGCGCGGCCCCTCGCTCGTCACCGACGACGTGCCCTCCGCCGACGACATCACCACGCCCGTCACCGACTGCCGCCTCCCGCAGGTGATCTGCGCCCGCCGCTGCGTCGACCCCTACACCGACCGCGCCCACTGCGGCGGCTGCGGCGTGGCCTGCGCGCAGGGCCAGGTGTGCGCCGGCGGTCGCTGCGACAACGCCTGCCCCGAGGGGCAGTTCCGCTGCGACGACCGCTGCGTCGCCCTCGCCACCGACCGCGCCCACTGCGGCGCCTGCGGCAACGCGTGCCCCGCCGGGCGCGTCTGCTCGCAGGGGCGCTGCGAGCTCTCCTGCGGGCCCATGTACGCCGCCTGCGACGCGCCCGTCGTCGACGCCGGCGCGCGCGACGGCGGCCTCGCGTCGCCCGCCGTGCCCTACTGCACCGACCCGCGCACCGACGAGCTCAACTGCGGCGCGTGCGGCAACCGCTGCCCGCCCGGCAACCTCTGCGCGGGCGGCGCGTGCGCGCTCTCGTGCGTGAGCGGCCAGACCCGCTGCGGCGACGTGTGCGCCGACCTCCAGTCGAGCGGCGCCCACTGCGGCGCGTGCGGCGCCGCGTGCGCCGGCGCACAGCGGTGCGTGCGCGGCGTCTGCGAGGGCTCCACCTGCGGCGCGGGGCAGACGCTCTGCGCGGGCGCGTGCACGTCGCTGCGCTCGAGCCCCGACCACTGCGGCGCCTGCGGCAACGCCTGCGGCGCGCAGCGCTACTGCGAGGCCGGCGCGTGCGTGCCCAACTGCCGCCGCGGGTTCACGGCCTGCGGCGACGTGTGCGCCGACACGCAGACCGACGCGCGCCACTGCGGCCGCTGCGGCGCCGCCTGCCCCGTCGGTCAGTCGTGCCTCGCCGGCGCGTGCGCGCTCCTGTGCCCCATCGACCGCGCGCCCTGCGGCGGCGCCTGCGTCGACCCCTCCACCGACACGCGCAACTGCGGCGGCTGCGGG
>CAISKJ010000194.1 GCA_903885885.1 uncultured delta proteobacterium | reverse complement strand
CGTGGTGGGCGCGGGCGAGCAGTCGCTGTCGCTCCTCGCGGAGATGCGCGACGACGAGCTCCCTCCCCCGCGCGAGGCGCCGCGCACCGCGCTCGAGGCGCTGCTCCCGCGCGTGAAGTCACCCCCCTCCCCCGAGGCCCCGCGCGACGGAGGCGACGCGTGAACCCGCAGGGCCTCGTCTCGCTCGCGCTCCTGCTCGGCGTCGCAACGTTGCTCCCGGCGCTGGTCCTGGCGGGCACGTCGTTCATCAAGATTTCGGTGGTGCTGGGCTCGCTGCGCAACGCCTTCGGCGGCGCGCAGGTGCCAGGCGCGATGGCGGTGCTGGGGCTGAGCGCGATCCTCACGCTGCACGTGATGGCGCCGACGGCCGAAGCGGTGCTCGCCGCGGGCGGACCGGCGCTCTCGCAAGCCGTGGCGGCCGACCCCGCGACGGCGCAGGGCGCGGCGGCGTGGTCGCGCGCGTGGGAGGCCTCGCGCGCCCCCGTAGCGCGCTTTCTCCGGGTGAACGCGCGCCCCGAAGACCGCGCGTTCTTCGTCGACCTCGCGCGCCGCAGCCGCGCGCGGCAGCCCTCGGTGGGCGTGCGCCCGGCGGTGTCCGACGACGACGTGTCGGTGCTCCTCCCGGCCTTCGCCGTGTCCGAGCTCACGCGCGCGTTTCTCATCGCGTTTCTGGTGCTGCTGCCGTTTCTGGTGGTCGACCTGGTGGTGGCCAACGTGCTCGCCTCGGCGGGCCTCAGCGGGATGACGCCCGCAAGCGTGGCGCTGCCGTTCAAGCTGCTGCTGTTCGTGAGCGCCGACGGGTGGCACCTCATCACGCGCGCCCTGGTGCTCGCCTACCGCTGAGCGAAGTGCTTGACACGAGGCGCGCTTCGGGTAAGGTCGCCGTCCTTCCGCGGGCGTAATTCAGCGGTAGAATGTCAGCTTCCCAAGCTGAACGTCGCCGGTTCGATCCCGGTCGCCCGCTCCAACCAACCTCGACACAAGCAGCCAATCAGGCCACAAGCCGGTTGGTTGCTTTGCATTTTGGGCGCGCAGGTTTCTACAACACACGAAACGCGCGTGACATCGCGCCCATGCGTGCCTTTCATCGCTCACCCGACACGCTGGAGCGATCGGCACGCATTGGGATACGCGCTTCGTCGCACTGCCTCACACCGTCCAAATCGGTTGTGACGTCGCCCTTCTCATGTGCCCAGCGCATCAGGCCACACGGGAGTCGAACACGCTTCCCCCCGCGCCGCCCGCATGGCTACGATGCCGTCGCTCATGGGGTCTGCTCCTCTCGCCGCTCCGTCGCCTCGCACCGTGCTCTCGGCGCTGCCGAAGCTGCGGCTCGCGGAGCTCGGGCGCGAGCTCGGCCTCGACGTCACCGCGTCGCTCACCAAAGACGCGCAGATCGACGCGCTCCTCCCCTCGCTCCCCGCGCTGCCCGATCTTGTGGGCCGCCTCGGTCGCGATGAGCTCCGCGCCGTGTGCCGCTCGCTCGACCTCGACGACCACGCGCGCGGTCGCACCGAGCTCGCCGCGCGCATCCTTGGCACCACCCCCGAGGCGCTCGCCGCTCCGCGACTACCGCGCGCGCCGGGGGCTTTGCCGCGCGCGGGAGACATCGTTCACGCGCGACACCGTCAGTACCTCGTGAGCGAGGTGACGCCCGGCACGCGTCACGGCGAGTCGACGCGCGTCGCGATGGTGTGCCTCGACGACGACGCGCAGGGCCGTCCTCTCACGATCTTCTGGGAGCTCGAACTCGGCGCACGCGTGCTCGCGCCCGAGACGCACGGTCTCGGCGACGTCGCGCGCCTCGACGCGCCTCGACACTTCGCGGCCTACCTCCACGCGCTCCGTTGGAACGCCGTCACCGCCACCGACGCGAGGCTCTTTCAGGCGCCGTTTCGCGCGGGCATTCAACTCTTCAACCACCAGCTCACGCCGCTCAAGCGCGCGCTGGAGATGCCCCGCGCCAACCTCTTCATCGCCGACGATGTCGGTTTGGGAAAAACCATCGAGGCCGGGCTCGTGCTCCAAGAGCTCCTGCTGCGGCAGCGCGTCGATCAGGTGCTCATCGTGTGCCCCGCGTCGGTATCGCTCCAGTGGCGCGACGAGATGCAGAAGAAGTTCGGGCTCCAGTTCGAAGTGTACGACCGCAAGTTCGTGGCGCGTCGTCGGCAGGAGCGCGGCTTCGGCGTCAACCCCTGGACCACGCACACGCGCTTCATCATCTCGTACCAGACGCTGCGTCGCCCCGAGTACCGCGACCCGCTGCTCGCGCACCTCGGCGAGCGCGCGCGCAAGTCGTTCTTGATCCTCGACGAGGCCCACACCGCCGCGCCCGCGTCGACCTCGCGCTACGCCGTCGACTCGCGCATCACGAAGGTGATTCGCGACGTGGCCCCGCGCTTCGAGCATCGCCTCTTTCTCTCGGCGACGCCGCACAACGGGCACTCGAACTCGTTCTCGGCCCTCCTCGAAATCCTCGACCCGCAGCGCTTCACGCGCGGCGTTCCGGTGACCCCCGCTGCGCGCGACGCGGTGATGGTGCGTCGCCTCAAGCGCGATCTGCGCGCGCTCGGCAGCGGGCAGTTTCCCGAGCGCAAGGTGGTCGAGCTCTCGATCGAACACCGCGACGGTCTCGCCTATCAGCACGGCAACGGCGAGCCCGTGGCGCTGGGCGCGTCGAGCGACGCGGCCGTGGTGCTCTCGCACAAGCTCGCGGAGTACACCGCGCTCGTGCGCCCCGCGAAGGGTCCTGGGCGGCTGGTGTTCGTCAACCTCCAGAAGCGCCTGCTGTCGAGCATCGAGGCGTTCTCGCGCACGCTGCAACTGCACGCGCGCTCGGTGGGCAAGGGCGGCGCGTCGCACGAGTCCGAGGTCGACGACGACGAAGACCTCGACGACGACACGCGCGATGAGCTCGACGGCGCGGCCGACGAGGGGCGATCGCGCACGCTGCCTGCGGTAGCCGGGCGCGCGAAGGAGTTGCTCGACGAGATGCTCTCGCTCGCGCAGGCCCGCCGCGACGAGGCCGACGGGCGCGTGCTCGCGCTCCTCGCGTGGATGCGCGCCCACCAGTGCGCGGCCCTCGGGCTCGATGCGAGGCGCGCGAAGGGCGCCGCGTGGAGCGACCGTCGCGTGCTCATCTTCACGGAGTACGGCGACACCAAGCGCTGGCTCGTGAACCTCCTCCAGGCGCTCGCCGAGAACACCGAGCGGGGCCGCGAGCGCGTGATGCAGTTTCACGGCGGCATGAGCGACGAGGCCCGCGAAGAGGTGCAGCGCGCCTTCAACAGCGCGCCCGGCGAGCACGCCGTACGCATCCTCGTGGCCACCGACGCGGCGCGCGAGGGCGTCAACCTCCAGGGCCACTGCGCCGACCTCTTTCACCTCGACGTGCCGTGGAACCCCGCGCGCATGGAGCAGCGCAACGGACGCATCGACCGCACGTTGCAGCCCGCCGAGGTGGTCCACTGCCACTACTTCGTGCTGCCTCAACGCGCCGAAGACCAGGTGCTCCGCGCGCTCGTGAAGAAGGTCGAGCGCATCGAAGACGAGCTCGGCTCCCTCTCGGCCGTCGTGATGGATCGCCTCGCCGACGCCCTCGCCACCGGCATCGACGACAAGGCGGGCGCCCGCATCGAGAGCGCCTCGCAGCTCGGCATGTTCGGCGAGACCACGAAGCGCGAGCTCGACGCCGACCGCGCCACCGTCGAGCGCCTCAAGGTCGACATCGATCAGGCCGGTCGCCTGCTCAACGACTCGCAGAAGGTGATGGAGTTCGACCCCGCGCTCCTGCGCGACGCGATCAACGTCGGCTGCGAGCTCGCGGGCGCGGCGAACCTCGCGCCCACCGCCGCCGTGAAGGCCGAAGCCAACCTCGCGCTCTGGTCGATGCCCACGATGCCCGAGAGCTGGCAGGGCACGCTCGACACGCTGCGCCCGCCGCGCGCCAAAGACGAGCCCCCGTGGGAGTGGCGCAAGCGCCCGCTCCAGCCCGTGTGCTTCGAGCCCCCGACGCGCATCAACTCGGGCGTCGCGCACCTTCATTTGTCGCACCCCGTGGTGCAGCGCATCCTGGGGCGCTTTCTCGCGCAGGGGTGGTCGTCGCACGACCTCTCGCGCGTCACGGTGGTGCGCAATCCCCACGACGGCATCGCGCGGGTCATCGCCTTCGGGCGGCTCTCGCTCTTCGGTGCGGGGGCCACGCGCCTGCACGATCAGCTCGTGAGCATCGCCGCTCCGTGGAACGAGACGGGCACCGGCAACCACCTGCGCCCCTTCGCCGAAGAGGCCGACCGCAAGGCCCTCGACCGATTGGAGCAGTTGCTCGCGGCGGCGCCCACGCTCGAAGGCATCGACGCGAAGGTGCAGGAGCGCCTCGTGAAGAGCGCGCCGGGCGACTTCGCCGCGCTGTGGCCCGAGGTCGAGCACGAGGCCGACGCCGTGGCCCACGACGCCGAGCAGTTGCTCACGCGACGCG